>JAGOCE010000245.1 GCA_017998915.1 Candidatus Ozemibacteraceae bacterium | reverse complement strand
GTTATATATAATGGATTCAATTTCACCCATCCGACTCCCACAAGCGCCACTGGAATCGACAGAGCAAACGTCACCATGGCAAAGCGGCTCATCAGAACTCGACCGAATGAGGAACGCGCCCGAATGATGGCGAGAATCGCTCCCCCGATGCCGCAGCCGAGCATGGCGACGCCGATGATCATGCCGGCGAAATGGCTCCAAAACCGTTCGGCAAGCAGTCTCATCAATCCGAATTCGAGCAGCACGAGAGAAAGCGACGCAAAAAACAGCGCGCCATGAAGCCGCCGATCCGAACGAGAAACGGAGTTTATATATTTTTCACTATTTACTGGCTTCATTTTCCCTTACGAGGGGGACGAAACGCACGCCCATGACGGCCTCGCTCGTGACGGCGCCGTCCTCACCCTTGAGAACGACCAAGAGCCACTGGGGCGAGAACGGCGCTCCGACGGGAATCACCATACGCCCGCCCGTCGCGAGCTGATCGATCAGCGGCGGCGGCACCTCGCCTGCCGCGCAGGTGACGATGATGCCATCGAAGGGGGCTTCGGCAAGCCACCCGTGATAGCCGTCCGCGTGAAGCACGTGCACGGCGCCGTATCCGAGACGGTCGAGGCGTTCCGCCGCCGATTCGGCAAGTTCTCGAACGATCTCGATCGTCCAGACGCGGTGCCCCAACTCGGCCAGGACGGCCGCCTGGTATCCCGACCCCGTGCCGATTTCGAGCAGTTTCGCCCCCGTAGCCAGCTGCAACAGCCGGGTCATCTCGGCGACGATATACGGCTGTGAGATCGTCTGTCCGTATCCGATCGGCAGGGGCGAGTCATCGTATGCCGCCGTCCCGTAGGGAAAGGGGACGAACTCGTGACGCGGCACGGTCGCCATGACGCGCAAGACCGTCTCATCCGTCATGCCATAGCCCCGGATCGTCTCGACCATTGCCAACCGCTCCCCATCGCGCGATGGCACACCATCGGAACGGGATGCAACCGCGGCGGTTTCCGAAGCCCCGGATTCGGGATGGCTGATGGGCGTCCCGGCTCCTCCGGTGGACAACGTGCCGCGCCGAAGGAACGGGGCGTATTTCCCCATGAACGCGCAAACCGCGAGGAACAGAACGATCGAGAGGAAGCGGACACTGCCGCCGGATCTTGCCGGCATCACTCCTTCACCTCCGCCGCCGGGCCAGCCGGCAGGATATCGGATATGATGGTCAGGAGGCTTGTTTCAGGGCTTCCGAGATGCGCAGCAGGACCGTTCGTCGCTTGTCTTCATCGGTCTGGGAACGCATGAAATCGGCCAACTGGAGCATGAGACCGGCGTAGACGTTGTAGGAATCGACCTTCGGGAGTTCCGGAACGGCGACGGGCGCCGGTTTCGGAGCGACGACGGGAGCCGCTGGAAGCGCGATGAGGTCGAACGTCTGGCCGAGCGCAGGCACATCGACGGCGAACCCTTTCATCTCGCGAATCTTGCTGGCAAGCTCGTTCCGGGCATCGTCTTCCCCGTGAACGACGAACACCCTGTCGCGAACGGCCGGGATCTTCGATACCCATTCCAGCAGGCCGTTTTGGTCGGCATGTCCGGAGTAGCCTGACATGTCGGCGATTCTGGCCTTGACGGCCACTTCGGTGCCGTGAATGCGAACGGTCTTTTCGCCATCGAGCAGCAGCCGCCCGAGGGTGCCTTCGGCCTGATAGCCGACGAACAGAACCGTGTTCTGTGGTTTCCAGAGCTGGTGACGCAGATGGTGCTTGATGCGGCCGGCGTCGCACATGCCGCTCGACGACATGATGATCGAGCCGCGAGCATTGTTGAGCGCTTTCGACTCCTCGACGGAGCGCGTGAAGCGGAAATGGCTCGCGTCGAACAGCTTTCCGCGCTTTTTCAGCAGATTCGTCGCATCCTCGTCGTACAGCTCGGGATACTTCGCGAATACCTTCGTCGAATCGCTGGCAAGCGGCGAATCGACGGTCACCTGCAGTTCGGGAATCTCGCGCCGCTCCATCAGGATGGTCAGATCGTGCATCAGATCCTGGGTCCGCTCGACCGCGAACGCCGGGATGATGAGGTTGCCACCACGCTTGACCGTGTCATTGACGACCTTCGAAAGCTGCTTCAGGCGGGCTTCCTTGTCGTCGGGCGGCCGCACCCGGTTCCCGTAGGTGGATTCGACGAGAAGAATGTCGGTATCGCTCGCGTAATCCGGATCCTTGATGATCGGATGGTCTTTCGAGCCGAGGTCACCCGAGAAAATGATGCGCTTGTCGGCGCCTTCGCGCCTGATCCTGATGTCGAGAAACGCAGAGCCGAGCAGGTGGCCGGCATTTCTGAACGTCACGGCAACGCCCTGCGCCGGCTCGATCGCCTCGCCCTCCCTCGCGGGTTTCATGAGCGTGAGGGTCTTCTTTGCATCCTCTTCGGTATATATCGGCTGAAGTTCTTCGAGCCCCTTGCGCTCGTTACGGCGGTTCTTCATCTCGACTTCGGATTCCTGGATGCGCGCCGAGTCAGGCAGCATGTAGCCCATCAGGTCGACGGTGGGGCCGGTCCCCCAGATGGCGCCCGCAAAGCCGTGCTTCACGAGTTTCGGCAGCAGGCCCGTGTGATCGATATGCGCGTGAGTCACCAGCACGAAATCGATATCTCCGGGCGCGAAGGGAAAGTTCACGTAGTTACGCTCACGCAGGGTCTTGCTGCCCTGGAACATGCCACAGTCGACGAGAAAGCGGATGTCCCCCGTCTCGACCTCGTAGCAGGAACCGGTCACGCAGCCGGCGGCCCCATGGAATGTGATCTTCATTCGTCCTCTCCTTCGCCATCACGGGATCATGTCACACGATCAGCGACAATCATTATACATGAAGGCATAAAAAAAGCGCCCATTCCGGGCGCAGGTTTTCAGCACGTTACGATCTGATGACCGTCTTGACGGGAATCTTCTTCTTTTTCGCATATTCGAGAAGCTTGTCGCGGCGCATCGTGTGATACACGCGGAACGGTTGCTGATGGCCCTCGAGCATGTAGGACATCTCGACGATCGTGTGATACAGGTTGTAGACGACCGTCACGCCCGTGACATCGCCTTCCTCGGCGGCGTCGAAACTCTTGGGAACATGCCCGACGAGGCCGTAGCGGCCTTTCCCAATCACGTATACGTAGCTCTGCAGAGTCGGCCCGAGCGCCTTGAATTCGTCAGGGCTCAGCGGAATGTAGGTGAAGACCGTGCCGAGATCGCCGTCATCGAGCTGAACGGCCCAGGGTCGCGCGAACTCTTTCAGGGAAAGCGCCTCGCGGATCTGATCGAACACTTCGTTTGTGAGGGGTTTTGCTCCCATGGCGTGCATTGTAGGGCAATGCCGGGGAGCATGCAAGAAAAAAAGTATGCTGAACGCGGGGCGGAGTTCTGGTAGAGTGATACCACCCGTTTCGGCGGGCCCATTCCCCACCCGGAGAAACATCGTGAACCAGCCGTCAGCCGCCATAGATCCGAATGTCCAGCATCCCGAGGTGATCGATTACGACACCTCGTTCAGGCTCACGCCGCGCGCCGTCATCACCGGGATGTTCCTCGGCGGCATCATGAGCCTTTCTAACCTGTATGTCGCCCTCAAGACCGGCTGGAGCATCGGTGTCTCGATCACCGCAGGCATTCTCGGCTTCGCGATCTTTGCATTCATGCACCGTACAGGCATCATCAAGACGGGGCTCGACCTTCAGGAAAACAACTATCTCAAGTCCGTTGCCAGCGCTGCTGGATACATGACCGGCGGCGGCACGGTCGCCGCTATTCCGGCGCTGATGATGCTCACCGGCGAACCCATGCCCGGCTGGACGATGTTCTTCTGGATCACCTCGATCGCCATGATGGGCGTTATCATGGCCATCCCGATGAAACAGCAGATGATCAACGTCGAGAAGCTGCGCTTCCCCACCGGCATCGCGGCGGCCGAGACACTTCAGGCACTGCACAGCAAGGGCGGCGAGGGCACCGACAAGGCGAGGCTGCTGGGAATCGGCGGCATCGCCGGCGCCATCGTCGCATTCCTGCGCGATTTCAAGACCTCGTTCATGCCCTGGAACCTGCCCGAAAAAATCAAGATCCCGTATGTCACGATCGCCGGCCAGCCGCTCGAAAAGTTCACACTGTCATTCGAGGGCAGCCTGATCATGATCGGAGCGGGCGCGATCATGGGCTTCCGGGCTGCCTGGAGCATGCTGCTGGGTGCATTGATCAACTTCGCCATCCTGGCTCCGATTCTGTATTCGAACGGCATCATCGACGCGAAGCTCGGGTACAAGAATATCGTCGCCTGGAGTGTCTGGTTCGGCTCGGCGATGATCCTCACGAGCGGCCTGTTGGCGTTCGCGTTCCAGTGGAAGTCGGTTTTGCGCGCCATCAAGAGCGTCGGATCGGCGTTCACCGGCAAGAAGGTCGACGCGGCCTTCGAGAAGGAAGTCCCGATGCTCTGGTTCTTCATCGGCATGCTCATCTTCACCCCGATCATCGTGTATCTCGAACACCTCTTCTTCGGCATCAAATACTGGATGGGCCTGCTTTCCGTCATCCTCGGCTTCTTCATCGCCATCGTCGCCTGCCGCGCCACCGGCGAGACCGACACGACCCCGACCGGCGCGCTCGGCAAGATCACGCAGATTACGTTCGGCATCCTCGACCCGGGCAACGTCACGACGAACCTGATGACCGCGAACGTCACGGGCGGCGTCGGACTCCACTCGGCCGACCTGCTCACCGACCTCAAGACCGGCTACATCCTCAAGGCCGATCCGAAGCAGCAGTTCTGGGCGCAGTTCTTCGGCGTCATCGCTGGCTCGCTGTTCGTCGTGCCGGCCTACAATCTTCTGATCCCGACGCCCGACGTTCTCGGCTCCGACCAGTGGCCCGCCCCCGGCGCCCAGACCTGGAAAGGCGTCGCGGCCATGCTCGCGCAGGGCTTCTCGACTCTCCACTGGTCGGCCCAGCTCTCGCTGCTCATCGGAGGCATCCTCGGCATCCTGATCGTGCTCGCCGAGCGCAGGTGGCCCGATTACCGCAAGTATATCCCCTCGGCGACCGGCCTCGGCCTCGCCTTCACCACCCCGGCCTTCAACACGATTTCGATGTTCATCGGCGCCTGCATCACCCTGTTCCTCGAAAAGAAGGACAAGGACGTCGCGGAGCGCACCGTCGTTCCCGTGAGTTCAGGCTTCATCGCCGGCGAAAGTCTGATCGGCGTCGTCATTGCCGCGCTTGCCGTCATCGGCATAGTGAAATAGCAGAGTTTATTATAAACCCCCGAACGGTTCGTTCGGGGGTTTTGTTATTATCGGATTCGGATGATCCGTCATTCGAACGGGTCGAACACCCGTTCAACGCGTGAATCGATGCGGCATGTGACCTCGTAGGTGATCGTTCCGAGCTTGTCGGCCCACTCCTGCGCCGTGATCTCCTCGCCGCCCTGGGAACCGATCAGAACGACTTCGTCGCCGACCTGGACATGGGTGCGAGGCCCGAGATTGGCCATGGTCTGGTCCATGCAAACCCTTCCGACGATCGGACAGGATTTTCCCCCGATCAGCACACGACCCTGGTTTGACCAGAGGCGGTTCACGCCGTCCGCGTATCCGGCGGGGAACGTCGCGATCCAGGTGTCTTCCGGAGCGATCCAGGTGCGGCCGTACCCGATCGACGTGCCCCTCGTGACTTTCTTGAGAAACGAAACGCGCGTCAGAAACGACAGGCCGGGACGCAGCGGAATCGTCTGGGGAGTGTCTTTCGAGGGATAGAATCCGTAGATCATGATTCCGGGCCTGACCAGGTTGAACCAGCCGTCCTGGTGACCGAGCACGGCTCCCGAATTCGCACAATGAACGAACGGAATTCTCCCGTGTATCCGCTTTTCAACGGAATCGACTGCCTTCTTGAAACCGGCAATCTGCCGCTCGGTGAAGGTCGGCGTCGCGTCATCGCTCACCGGCAGATGCGTGAAAACCCCTTCGAGAACGAGGTTCGTCAGGTCGCCGGCGATGAACGCGGCGAGATCGGGGGCCTCTTCCGGAAGGCAACCGATGCGGCCCATACCCGTGTCGATCTTCAGATGCACGTTCGCCCGCTTTCGGAGGCGGCCGGCAGCATCGTTCAGGGCTTTCAGGTTCGTTTTTTCGCAAACCGTTATCGTAAGACCGCTCTCGATGGCCGCGTCCATTTCATCGGGGAAACAGGGACTGAGTTTGAGGATCGGAAGGCGGATTCCGGCACGCCTGAGCTGGATACCCTCCGGGACGGTGGCAACGCCGAGCCAGTCGATGCCGATCTTTTGGGCCATCTTCGAGACTTCGAGCGCCCCATGGCCGTAGGCGTTCGCCTTGACGGCGATCATGATCTTTCGGTCAGGGCCGACGGCGCGCCTGATGCCTTCGAGGTTA
>JAGOCE010000244.1 GCA_017998915.1 Candidatus Ozemibacteraceae bacterium | reverse complement strand
AAGACATCCGCCGCCAGTGCCCCCAGGTTCCTTGGCGATCGATGGCAGGCCTGCGCGACAAACTGATACACGCCTATTTCGGCGTCGATTACGAAATCGTCTGGGACGTCGCCGAGAATGAAGTCAGCACCTTACTCCCCGCCATCCGAGAACTTCTGGCAAGCATCGGAAAAAACACACCCTGAACGGATATTGAGACAAAATGCCGACACTGCATTGGATGGGAATGGAGCAGGTGAAGCGCCATCATCGGGACGTGCCGCTTCGGGCCCTTATTCGTGAGTATGTCTACCCGGAAAAATCGCCGGATGAAGGCGATGTCACGGCCAACCGAATCATCAAGGGCGACAATCTCGAAGCGCTGAAAGCCCTGCTGCCCGAGTATGAGGGGCGGGTGAACTGCGTCTACATCGACCCTCCATACAACACCGGAAACGAAGGCTGGGTCTACAACGACAACGTCAGCGATCCGAGGCTGCAAAAGTGGCTCCACGCGGTCGTCGGCAAGGAAGGCGAGGATCTGTGCCGCCACGACAAGTGGCTGTGCATGATGTATCCGCGCCTGCGCCTCCTGCACCAGCTCCTCGCGGACGACGGCAGCATCTGGATTTCGATCGACGACGGCGAGTTCGCGCATCTGAGGCTGCTGCTCGACGAGATGTTCGGCGCGGCGAACTTCGTCGCCGACATCCTGTGGCAGAAGAAATACGCCGTCGCCAACGATCACAAGAGCATCGCGCCGATGCACGACCATATTCTCGTCTATAGAAAATCCGAGGCATGGAAGCGGAATCTCCTGCCTCGCACCGAGGAAAATGACCGGCAGTACCGGTATTCCGACGATAAGGGAACGTTCCGACCCGATAATTATACCTGCAACAAATCGGCGGAGGAACGGCCGAACCTGTATTACCCGATTCTCCATCCCGCGACCGGCAGCGAGGTCTGGCCGAGCCGAAACGCCGTCTGGAGGTATACCCGCGAAACCCACGAGGAAAATGTCCGCGAAGGGCTCGTCTACTGGGGCAAAGACGGCAAAGGGCGGGTTCCGGCCTTCAAACGCTACAAACACATGCTCCGAAACGGTGGCCTGCAGGTCCCTTCGACGTGGTGGAACCATGAGTTCGCCGGTCACACCGACGAGGCGAAAAAGGAGATCCGGGCGATCCTTGCCGACGAACTCGGCAAGGGCGACTTCATCACGCCGAAGCCGGTCCGGCTCATCGAGCGCGTCTTGCAGATCGCGTGCAAGCCCGATGCGATCGTGCTCGACGCCTTCGCCGGCTCGGGCACGACCGGCCACGCGGTCTTGAAGATGAACGCCGACGACGGCGGCAGCCGTCGTTTCATCCTGATCGAGATGGAGGAATACGCGGAGTCGATCACGGCCAGGCGCCTGAAAAAGGTCATCGATGCTTCCGACTCCGGCGTTTCCGCGTCGTTTTCCTTCGAAACGCTCGGCGAGCCGTATTTCATCGAAGACGACGAACTGAATCCCGCCCTCGGCCTCGACCAGATTCGACGGTATGTGGCCGCGGCCGAAGGAGTCCGGTCTGCGCAGATCACCGAAGGCGGACAAGGCGGTTCTCCCTTCGTTCTCGGCACGACCGCCGACACCGCCGTTTTCCTGTGTCACGATTCACGACGCCCCGTCGTCCTCGACCGAAAGCTGCTCACGACCTTGAACATTTCGACATCCACGGCCGTCATCTATGCACACGCATGTCTTCTCGACGAAGCGACGCTTCGGGAGCGCGGCATCATCTTCAGAAAGATACCGCGCGATATTCGGCGCTATTGAACGATCATGGAACTGAAATCATTCCAGCAACGCGTCCTGGCAGATCTCGAAGATTACCTTTCCTGCTACGACAGGCACCGGAAGCCGCGCGCGGCCTTCGAAGCCTTCTGGCACGGGAAAGGTCTCGCGTCCGACGTTCCCTTCACCGAGACGATTCCCGGCGTTCCGCACGTCTGCGTCAAGGTTCCAACCGGCGGCGGCAAAACGTTCCTCGCGGTGAACGCGCTCAGGCCGCTTCTCGAGCAGCTGAAGCCGGCGGCGTCGCGGCTTCCCCGGCTCGTCATCTGGCTCGTGCCGTCGCTCGCCATTCTCCAGCAGACGAGCCGATGCTTTCGCGATCCACGGCATCCCTACGGCGAACGGCTGAATATGCTGTTCAGGAACAGAGTGGAAGTCTATGAAAAAGGGGAACTGCTGGACGGTGCGCGATTCACGCCCGTCGAAACGAGTGAACAGGTCAGCATCGTCATCCTGAGTTACGACTCCCTTCGCACTCGCAACAAAGATGCGAGAAAACTGTATCAGGAAAACGAACGGCTCGCCCCGTTCGGCGACGAATACGACCTCCAGGCGGCCGCGCATCCGGCAGCCGATGCGACGGCGTTCATCAGCGTGATCCGGGCAATGAACCCCGTCGTCGTGGTCGATGAAAGCCACAATGCCGGAACGCCCCTCAGCGAAGAGATGCTGAAGGATCTGAACCCGGCATTCATTCTCGATCTGACGGCGACGCCCCGAGCGAAAGCGAACATCATCAGCTACGTCGATGCGCTCGCGCTCAAATCGGCCCACATGGTCAAGCTCCCCGTCATCGTCTACAACAGATCGGACAAAGCCGATGTCATCGCGGCGGCCATTTCCCTGCGGAAAAAGCTCGAAGCGATCGCGACCGAAGAGGAACGGCAAACGGGACTGCATATCCGCCCCATCGTCCTGTTCCAGGCAGAGCCGAGGACCGGCGTCGAGCGGGAAACATTCGCCAAGATCAAACAAAAACTGATCGAATGGAAGATTCCGGAAGAGCAGATCCGCATCAAAACTGCGGAACTGGATGAATTGAAGGACGAAAAACTGGGAAGTCGCGAATGCCCGGTCAGGTTCATCATCACCGTCAACGCCCTGAAGGAAGGATGGGACTGCCCGTTTGCGTATATCCTGGCTTCCCTCGCGCCGCGCTCATCGGTCGTGGATGTCGAGCAGCTCGTCGGCCGGGTGCTTCGGCAACCCCATGTTACACGCCACACGAACGAACTCTTGAACATGAGTTACGTGTTCACCTCGTCCGACAGGTTTCATCAGACGCTCGATACCGTGGTGCAGGGTTTGAATCGCGCAGGCTTCAGTCGGCGGGACGTCCGGGACATCGAACCCGAGCAGCCGGACAGGACGAGCGAATATCCCCTCCAATCCCAACCCAAACAGGCTGTCTTCACGGAATTGGGTGAGCCCGAAGCATCTGATCATGATTCGCACGAATCGGAAGATGAGTCATCGATTCCGAACCCCGAGAATTTCACGCCCGAGGTTGAAGGTGATATCGTTTCGGATATAGAACGGCGGGCGGAGTCCTGTTGCCGGATCTATTCGGAGTCTGCGAAAGAAACGGAAGCCGGACATACATCTTCGTCCGCTTCGGACGGTTTCCTCCCCACCGGGGTCGGAAACGTCTTCCAGCGCCATACGATGAAGGATCTGTTCGTCGAAGAAGCGCAATCGCTCGTGATTCCACAGTTTTTCCTGAAAAGCACCCCCGAGTATTTGGGTGAAGTCGGCGATCAATGGCGGCTTCTCGAACACAAGGAACTCCTTGGGGATTTCCCGCTCGGCAGAAGTGACGCCGTCGTGACCTTCCAGGGGACGGACGTGGAGATGTACAAGGTCGACCTCGAGCGGATCGGAAAGCACGATGCCGCTCCGACCTACAAACGCACCGATGCCGCGACGAAACGCTGGTTCGACGAGCACCTCAAGACGCTACCGAGGACGAGCCGCATTCGCCAGCTCGCCGGCACGCTTCGCGAGATGCTCGGGAAATACGACCATATCATCGAAAGCGAAATGAAGCTGTTTTTACGCCGCATTCTCGAGGGGATGACGGATGAACAGCTTCAGGATTGCATGCGATACGAAGCGGCCTATCTGCCGCCGATCAGGGCGAAAATCGACGAACTGGCGACGGCATGGGCCGAGAAATCGTTTGCGGATCGGCTCATGACCGGGGAGATTTCGCTTCGTCCCTCGTTCCGGCTTCCCGAAACCATCGCCCCACAGAGCATCGGGCCAAGTATATCAGGTAGTTTATATGCAGCCGAAGGCGAGATGAACGAGTTCGAGAGGAAAGTCATTTCGGAGATTGCTTATCTGCCGAACGTTTCGTTCTGGCATCGCAACCTGGAACGAACCGGGTTCCGCATCAACGGGTTCATCAATCAGTATCCGGATTTCATCATTCGAACGAAGTCGAACATCCTGGTCGTCGTCGAAACAAAAGGGGGAGACCGAGACAACTCCGATTCGGCGCGCAAACTGAAGCTGGGTCGAGAATGGGCGAGCCGCGCAGGTGACGGATACCGATATTTCATGATCTTCGAAAACCAGGCTCTGGAGGGTTCCTATCCGGTCACGGAAGCCCTCACCCTTCTGTCGCGGCTTTGATGTTCCGACCGACCGGCCCCTGGCACGGCGGTCGAGACAGGGGCACAAGACATTCCGTGAAAGGATCGATGAAATGAAACGTATCAGGGATATCCGCAAGATCGTGAGCGGGAGCAGGCAGGAGGACGGGGCCGGGGTGAGGCTCGTGCGGGTCATCGGGCATGCCGACGTGCAGGAGTTCGACCCGTTCCTGATGCTCGATGCGTTCGATTCGCGGGATCCCGACGATTACGTGCGGGGGTTTCCTTGGCATCCGCACCGGGGCATCGAGACGGTGACGTATCTCATATCAGGCAATATAGAACATGGCGACAGCCTCGGCAACAAGGGCGTCATTGTCGACGGAAGCTGTCAGTGGATGACGGCCGGGAGCGGCATCATCCACCAGGAGATGCCCCAGGCATCGGAGCGGATGCTCGGGCTTCAGCTCTGGGTGAACCTGCCGCGCAAGGACAAGATGACCGAGCCACAATATCGGGACATCAGGCCGGACAGCGTCCCCAAGCTCCGGGAAGGCGATGCCGCCATTGCCATCGTGTCCGGCACATGCGGAGGCGTCGAAGGACCGACGCAGGGGGACTACGTGAAGGTGCTCGCCCTCGACGTCGATTTGAAGCCGGGCGCGTCCTGGCGCCTCGCGACCGACCCCGAATCCACCGTTTTCGTCTACCTGTTCGAGGGCTCGGGCACGTTCGGAACCGGCGATGCGGCGATCGAGAGCCATCGGGCCGTCCTCTTCGGCGAGGGCGACGAGTTCGGCGTCACCGCGGGACCCGACGGGCTTCGCTTCATGCTGTTCGCGGGCCGGCCGCTTCGCGAACCGGTCGCCTGGGGCGGCCCGATCGTGATGAACACCCGTGAAGAGCTCCGTCAGGCCTTCGCCGAGATCGACAACAACACCTTCATCCGCCACCCCCGGTGAAATAACGGCGGAAGGATCAGGGGCAAATCCGCAGATCGAGGGCAGATGCGGGCACGCCGGCCGTCACTCGCGGAGGGCGCCGGCGGTGATGCCTTCGATGATGTGGCGCTGGAAGGCCAGAAACAGAAGAATCAGGGGGATCGAGCTTACGGCGGAGCCGGCCATGAGGGTGCCCCAGTCGGTCGAATAGGGACCCTGGGTCAACATCGCGAGGCCGACGGGCAGGGTGCGGCGCGCGGCCGAGTCGGTGAGGATCAGCGGGAAGAGGAACGAGTTCCAGGTGACGATGGCGGTGTTGATCACGACCACCGCGATCGCCGGGCGGCAGAGCGGGAAGACGACGTGCCGGAGAATGGCGAGCTCGCCAGCCCCGTCGGCGCGCGCGGCGTCCTCGAGGTCGGCAGGCAGGGCCGATATATATTGCCTGAGCAGGAAGACGTTGAAGCTGTCGACGCAGAACGGCAGGATCAGCGCCCACAGGGTGTCGTGCAGGCCGATACGGAAGACCAGGTCGAGGATCGGCACCATGAGCGCCTGTTTCGGCACCATCAGGGTCACGAGGACGACGCCGAACAGGAGACTTCTGCCCGGGAACCTATATCGGGCGAACGCATACCCGGCCAGGAGGGATGAAACGACGTTCGCCCCGACGACCGCCGCCAGAACGAAGACACTGTTCCAGACATACCACAGGAAACCGCCGTTCCCGAGGACCG
Source organism: Candidatus Ozemibacteraceae bacterium (assembly GCA_017998915.1). GTDB lineage: Bacteria > Muiribacteriota > Ozemobacteria > Ozemobacterales > Ozemobacteraceae > MWAR01. Next base: position 338 of record JAGOCE010000244.1, on the reverse strand, counting down.
TGCGGTACTGGTCGAGGGTGAACCCGACCCCGGAGGCCGCCATTCCCGGCTCGAATCTCATCACGGAGCGTGCAAGCATATATATCAATGGATACAGATAACTCAGCAGGAGCGCGCCGAGGAAGAGGGTCAGCAGGGGGCCGGCCGTGCGGGAACGGGGGCGGGAAGTCGCCGTCCCTGCCCCGGCGGCCCTGGCCGCATCGACGCCCGTCATCGGGCTCTCTCCCGCAGGATGTGCATCTGTATGAGGGACAAGGCCATGATGACGGCGAACAGCACCCAGGCCATCGCCGAGGCGTATCCCATCTCGTGATACCTGAAAGCCGCCTCGTAGACCC
>JAGOCE010000243.1 GCA_017998915.1 Candidatus Ozemibacteraceae bacterium | reverse complement strand
CCCATGTCGTTCATGATGGCGGTCTGGTTCAGAGACGCCGAGTTCGCCGCCGCCAGGTTCGAGGGACATTTGGCCTCGACCAAGGCGTTTCTGGCTGGAAAAATATCTGGAAGTATATTTGGCTTCCCCGTTGACACCGGACTCAAGGTTTCGGTGAAACGGGAGGGTGTCTTCGCCGAGGGGACGTTGGCCGATACCCGGATCGATCTGACGGCGCTGTCGAAATGGCTCAGCCCCCTCTGGCATGACACCGTGCCGCTTTTCGTGAATGGCTCCCTCACCGGGGGAGGAACCTGGATGGCCCAGCCGAAGCTCGGCTTTGCCGGCCGGTTCCAGGGGAGGTTCGATCGCGTCGTGTTCATACTGACCGGGTTCAACCTGCCCCTCGTCGAGCTGAACGCCCCCTGGAAATTCTTCGACGGCAAGCTGCATGTCGAGCATGGGGACAGCCGTTTCATCGGATTTCCCGCCTCCTTCAGCGGGACCGTCGGGCTCGCGGGGGGGCTGAAGCCTGACTGGAGCATCGAAGCCCGGGTTGCGGATCTTCCCTTGAACGAGCTCGTCGCAACCCTGCCGTGGGCGGTGCGATACGGATACGGCGTTCCCGATCTGGCCGGCGCGGCAAGTGTGACGGCCCGTTTCGATGGAATCGCGCCCGGCATCCTCGTCAACGCAACGGCGCTGATGGCTCGGGCAACCGGATCTGCGGCGACATCGAGTTTGTCGATCCGTTACCGCCACGCGGCCGGGCAGCCGGACCGCTGGGACCTCGAGTCCTGCTGGACTGCTGGAACCGATATGCCAAGAGGCTTTGCCGGTCTTCCTGTGCGCGTGGTCCCTTCAGGCGAACCGTTGCGCCCTCCATTCGAATTCCGTTTCGAAGGGCACGGCACGTATGTCGACAGGCTCGACACGCGGCTGGGCATTTCCTGGAGCGACGGCGGCGCCTGGCAGGCAACGGGGTTGCTCGAAGGCCCTACGTGGGACGGTCCCATTGTCGACCCGGAAGGCCAACCGGTGACGATCCCTCAGGATCTCGGCCTGATCGATTTCCTGCTGCCGGGGACGTAAGGCATGAACTCGATCCGCTCCTCCGGGATTTTTTGGTAAAACGTCAGGAGCGAGCGGTCCGAGTCGATGGTCATGCGCGAAGCCCGGATCGAGAGAGTGACCCCCTGGCGGAACACGCCGGCCGAGATCGTCGAGCGGGTTTCCTCGAGCAGGACGAGGGCGAGATCGGCTTTTTTCAGCTCGAGCTTGGTGATCTGGTCGCCCAGGCTGGCAACCTTGTGCTCGAGGCTGACGCGAAGTGGCTCCGCCTTGCCCGGCGGCAGCTTCTCGGGAAAATTCTTCACGAATAACAGGTTTTTTTCCGCCTCGTAATGCTGGCGACGAATGTCGTTGATGATCTTCACGACCAGGTTCAACCGGTTGAGCGCCGTGTGAGAAACGCCGCATGAGACGCGGGTTCCGATGCCGACGGCGTTGCCCAGCTCTCCCGCGGTGATCGAACGGAAGGAGATCAATTCTCCCCCGCTGAGCGACTTTTCGATCATCACCTCGCCGTTCACGTTGATACGCGAGTTGAGCGCCGAGCGCAGGAAGAGGTCGCCCTGCACCGTGAGACAGGCGTTTTCGGCATACAGGGCACGAAGGTTGCCGAACACCTTGACTTCGTTCTTGTCTTCGACCTTCCCGGCCGTGCCGAGAATGCCCTTGCCAACGTCGAGATCGCCCCCGACCGTGACGCGCGTGCCCGCCTCGATCATGCCGTCAACGCGCAGGTTTCCGGTCACGGTCACGGAAAATCCGTATCGAATTGAGCCGCGCACGACGAGCGAACCCTTGAAGCTGACATGGCCGGTTCCGAAATCGACATCGCCCGGAATGACCATGACCGGGGTGATGTGCACCGTGACCGAGTTCATGCCGGACTCGACGATCAGCTGGCCCTCGCAGGCCGCCCGGACGATATCGTTCGTGCCGTCGGATTTCAGGACGACGTTGCGCCCCGCCACGACACGTTTGTCCTTGCCGGGAACGGGGGGGATCGGCTTGCCGAAGATCGAATGGCCCGACTCGCCCCTCGTGGCTGGCCGCTTTACCAGGATAATCTCGTCGGTCGAGACGCTTCGGAACAGGTCGCGCGTCTTGAAGTCCAGCGTTCCGTCCGGGCGCGTCAGGTGCTCCATCGACGGCCGGGGCACAAGGATATCGATCTGCGCAGGCTCGCCATCGAGTGGATGTATTCCTGTTGCTATTTTTCTTGGCGAAAGTTTGGTGCGGCGTGCGACGATGCGCGGAAGTTCATTCGTGAGGAAGCCCCGATCGAGCCCGAACAGGATGTGCTCCGCAAGGGCGTTCTGGATGGTCAGGCAGGCTGCCTTGTCATCGAACGAGTTGGGGAACGCTTCGATCGAGAGATAGGCTTCCGTCTCGAGCCGGTTTGTCGTCAGGAAGATGGAAAAACCGGGAAGCTCCTGTGCAAGGAAGGTTCCCGGTTTCATCTGGTGAGGCATGCCTGTCGGCAACGCCCGCTCAGCCGGCCCGCGAGCCGTTGTTCAGGCCGACCCGGCGTTCGACGTCGGCAATACTGACGCCCTGACTGGACAGGAAGTTCTCAAACCAGGCAGTGTCGACGCTGAACGAGCGCAACTCGCCGCGGAACGCGATGATCAGCTGCTCGAGTTCGACCAGATCGCCGACCCGGAGCTTTGTCTTCTGCTGGCCGCTCATGGAGCGAAGATTGTCGAGAGCCGATCGAACGGCACTCGCGAACTCATACCGGGTCACCTTCGAGGCATCGTAGAACGGCATGCCGGGCAGGAGCCCCTTTGATATCACGCGCTTGAGCGACTTGAACACCCAGTGGTTCGCCGGCACATAGACGAAACCTGTTCCGGCCGAGCCGGCGGACTGGTTCATGCGCGCGGCGGCGGCGGCAGCTGTCTGGGGCATCGGTGCGCGGCCGTCGGCCAGCGGAATGTAGAACGCCGAGTCAGCCTCGGCGGCGCGGGGCCGGGCAAGGGTGGTCTTGCGCGCTTGGCGCTCGTTCTGTGTCGTGAACTGCCACGAATACCGCGCGACCAGCTGCTCGCCAGACTGGCTCTTGATCTTGTCGCTGATGAGGACCTTGTACTGTGTGTCCGCTTCGAGAGGGGCGGCTGGGATGAAGACCGCCCGCTTCTGCCGGCCGTCGTAGGATACCCGCCCTTCGACACGTTCCTGGCGGCCGAAGACCGAGATATTGATCGGGTTCACGGTGCTCTGCTGGGCAGACTCGCTGAAGTGAATGACGATTTTTGCGTTGCGGGCGACCTGCTCGGCATTTGCCGCTGGCAGAATGCCGGTCACCTTGAACGTGGAGAGAGCCTCACGCGGGGCTGCCTTGCGAGCAGCGGCAGTCCGGGTGGCCTGTCTCGGAGCCGGGACGTTCCAGTCGGCATCCGCTTCCATGGCACTGTCGGTTTCGGCGGGAGTCGCTTCATCATCGAAGCCTTCCAGTTCCCTGGATTCCTGGACCGTCTCGCGCATCACCGGCTGTGCACGGCGGGGAGCCGCCTGCTTCGCAGCGGCAGGAGCACGGCGCACGGGAGCCGACGCGAACGCTTCGGGCATGGCGGGAGCCGCGGCCGGGGAAGTGGTCGCGAAGGTCGCTGCGAGGGAGTTCTGCAGCGGGCGGCCGGTCATGTCGGTTACGCCCTGGGTGATGATCACGCGGTACGAGCGGTTCGCGTCGAGCACGCCGACGGGGGTTAGCACCGCCCGCTTCTGGCCGCTCAGATACTGGATCTTTGCGGGAACGGGACCGAAATCATCCTCGACCCGGAAGGTGAACTCGTTCAGGGTCTCGGGGCGGACTTCCTGGTTGAAGGCCACCGTAATCGGCTGGCTGAGATTGGTAACGACGGCGCCGCTCTGCGGCGACATGCCGACCAGTTTCAGGGGAATCGCCGCCTGCATCGAGATGTCACCGTAAGCGTCGGCCGCGGGGGCGTCGAACGCTGCGTTGTTGACCAGGCCTTGGCGCCGGGTGGGAGCCGCAACCGGAAGGGCGGCGTCGCTGGGCGCTTCCTCGAGCACATGGTCGGGAACGACCACGTCGATGTCGGCCGAACCGGCACCGCCGATACGGAAGGGAATGACGGTGTTCTTCGGAAGCCTGGCACCCGAGCTTCCCGCGAGCGTCTGGCTGATCGCGATGCCGTACTGGTTGCCGGATTTCAGCGGCTGCCGGGGAACCAGCGTCAGGGTCTTCAGGTCGCGCGACAGGCGGTAATCGACGCCGACCGCTTCCCGGTTACACATCAATTTCACCGGGGCATCCTTGAGAGAGGTGATGTCAAGCGCTTCGCTGAAGCTGACCTCGAGGGGATTCTGTGGGTTGATCGTGCCGCCGGACATGTTGGCGTTGGTGATCAGCAGCCTTGCCGCCGCTGCCCCGCCCATGTCGGTGGGCATTGCGGCTGTCATGGTGGTCTGCATCGGAGGATTGGCGGCAGGCTGAATGCCGGTCGAGCGAACGCCGCCGGCAGTGACGCGGAAGTTCCACATCTTCTCGGCCGTTCCGCTCACGCCGTCGCCGAAGCTGAGCTGGGCGGTATACATCTGGCCTGGCTGAAGACCCGCTTTGGGCTTGAACATCACCTGGCGGGCTGCGGGATTGTAAAACAGCTCACCCTCGATGGGCTGGCCGTTTTTAAACAGGTTGAGGTTGATCGTCTGGTAGAACGCCTGCGAAAGGGCCCCTCCGAACTCGACCGTCAGGGGGGTGGCGGCCGAAACGTCCGAGGCCATGTCCGCCGGAACGGTCTTGACGACCTGGACCGCCTGGCCGGCGTTCGTCTGCATTCCGAACGCAGCAGAGGCGTGCAGTGTGGGGCCGGCACCGACCAGCAGGGCTCCCAGGACGACGGCTCGAATTCCACGGTTCATGAGTAACCTCCTCGAAAGGTCCAGACGATTCGGTATCATCATCGGCAAAATCAACCACAACCTTTACCCCATTATCCGAGTTCGGTTTCATCGCAGGTTCCAGGTCCCAGGTCCGAGGAACAAGCCGGACCGAAAAGACCGTTTCTCCACGAAGGCACAAAGGTACGAAGGAAGGGGTGTCGGGCATTTTGTGTCTTTGTGGCTTTTGTGGTCGAAGTTGTTGTGAAACCGATTTGATCGGCTGGAAGACTTCTCTGGATTTGACCTGAGAAGGGAGGATGTGGTATAAACCCCGAACCCGGTCAGGATTTTCGCCCGGATTTCAACGGCCGCAGATCACCGAAGGAGTTACCGCCATGGGCATCGATGTCGCAACCTTCACCAAGCAGCTTCGCGAGGACGGTATCGAAGCCGCCCGCCGCGAGGCCGAAAAGATCCTGGCCGATGCGAAGGCGAAAGCCGAACACGAGAAGGAACAGGCGAAGGCTGCGGCCCGCCGCATGGTCCAGGACGGGGAGGCCGAGATCGCTCGACACCGGCAGAAGGTCGAAGCCGAGCTCAGGCTCGCCGCCCGCGACCTGGTTCTCGACGTCAAGAAACGCCTGGAAAACCTGACCCGTGGCCTTCTCCAGCCGGTCATCGCCGAGAAACTGTCGGCGGCCGACGTCGTCGAATCCTCCCTCCGGGAGCTCCTGAAAACCCAGAAAACCGGCCGCGAATGGGAAGCGGCGCTCGGCCCCGTCGTCGGCGCGAAGCTGACCCAGGCCGCGCTGAGCGACCTGTTCAAAACCGCGGACGGCCGCGTGAAACTTGGCGAGACGCTCAAGTCGGCCGGCTTCACCCTGCGCGACACCGCTTCCGGCGAAGTCGTCGAACTGACCGAAGCCTCGGTTGCCGACGCCTTCGGCCGCCTGGTCGCGCCCCAGCTCCGCACCCTCCTGGACAAGTCCGAAAACGCCGGAGCCTGAGTCGCAACCGTGAGCGCGCGACTCTACTACCTTCTTTCCGCCCTGCCGCCCCTGCCGGGGTTCGGCGAGCCGCTCCCGTGCAGGCTCGACGATGTGCTCGCGGCGATGCGCGCGGAGGAGGACCCCACGCTCGATACCCTCGCGGACTGTTTCTCCGTCGAACCGGCCTTGCGCGCGATGCAGAAAAGCCGCCTCGTGGGGCATCTGCCCGAGCCCCCGGCCGATCTGATGGAGCTTTTGCCCGACTGTATCCGGGAACGGGTTGCACTCTGGCCGTCCCGCGAGGAGGAAGTCGCCTGGCATGAGAGCGTCTGCTTCGCCTGGTTCGAGTTCATGCACCGGACGGGCCACGCCGTCGGATCCACACTGCTTCAGCGCTGGAGCGCCTGGGAAATGACCCTCGCCGTGTATCTGGCGAATGCCCGTGATACGGTGGAATCCGCCCCGGCAAAGGAACGCCCGGTTTCGCCCGAGGCCCCGGCCTTCGATTACGACGGGCTCGTGGCCGAATGGCACAACGCCGCCGACCCGATGATCGGCGAGCACAAGCTTGACGAAGCT
>JAGOCE010000242.1 GCA_017998915.1 Candidatus Ozemibacteraceae bacterium | reverse complement strand
AACGCGAGCGAGTCGGCGCGTTTCGCCAGTTCGGCCGCCATCCGCGAAACCGGCTTCTTCTGCAGGGCCCCGAAAACGACGTGGAGCGGTCGCTTCGGGGGAAACACGTCGAGGTAGTCGGTGAGCGAGACAAGCCCTTCGTCGTTATGCGCGCCGTCGAGCAGGACGGGGTGCGTGCCGTCGATCCACTGCAGCCGACCCGGCCAACGGACGGATTCTATTCCTTTTGCTATATCATCAGCGGGAAGCTCGAAACCGCGTTTTCGGAGACAGGCGATGACTTCGAGGGCAATCGAGAGGTTTTTCAGCTGGTGCTCGCCGGGGAGCGGCAGGAAGGTTTCCGCGTCCCGACCGTCGAGGACCAGGCGATGGCCCCGCGGGGTGCTTTCGACGAGCCGGAAGCCCTGGCGGTTTCCAACCGTGTGCAGCGGAATTTTCTTGTCCCGGCAGGCATCGCCGAACAGCCGGAGAATCTCAGGGTCGGTCTCTCCGGTGATCAGCGGCACCTTGGGTCGGATGATGCCGAGCTTTTCTCGGGCGATCGACGGCCGGTCGTTGCCGAGAAGCTCCTGGTGGTCCGTTCCGATGTTGGTGATGACGGAAACTTCTGGATGGATGATGTTCGTGGCGTCGAGTCTGCCGCCGAGTCCGACCTCGACGAACGCGAGATCGCGCTCTGTTTCCCGGAACGCCCACAGGGCCAGGGCCGTGACGACCTCGAAAAAACTCGGCGCCCCGATCGAGGGCTCGCGTTCCATCAGTTTCACGATATCCTGGAGCGCCTCGACGCCGCGCGCCCATTCCGCCTCGGACAACCGGTCCGTCTGGATGCGGATGCGCTCAGTCAGCGAGACGAGATGCGGCGAAACGGTTGCGCCCGTTTGGTAGGCGGTTCCCGCGGCGACCATCGATTCGAGAAGGGCCGTGACAGACCCTTTCCCATTCGTGCCGCCGATGACGACGCAGGGCACGTCATGTTGGGGGTTGCCGAGACGCTCGGTCAGGAATTCCATGCGGTGAAGCCCGAAGGGGCCCGTGATGAGATCCCGGCTGCCCAGCCACTCGATCGCGCTCGTGAAGTCCATGTGCGTTCTTTCCAACCACGTGATATGCCTCGTCTGAAGCGCCGCCACTATAGCAGAAACGACGCCCCGGGAAAAGCTTGGAACCAGGACGGCATTTCGGCGGTCCATTGATTCCTGCAGGACAAGCTTCGACAAGCTCAGGGCGAACGGGGAATGTCTATCCAAACGGACTCGGGCAGTGGGAAGAATCGGAATGTTCTTACCGGAGGTCTTGAATCTGCCGATGAGGGTATAGTACTCTGCCGTTTTCAGGTATTGTGGGAGCATTTATGATCAGACCGCACGAGCAAGAGCCTCTCGAAACGCAAAACATCGACGACGTCGAGAACGACGACGAAGAAGAGGAGTCCCTGTCCGTAACCCAGTGGATCATCGGATGGCTCTGGTTTCTCTTCAAACTCGGGTTCGCCCTCACCGTCATCGCGATCATCGTCGTGACGGGCGCCGTCATCGGCATCGTCAAAGGGTTTTCCGAGCAGATCCCCATCGTCTCCGACCGTTCCTACCGGCCGAACCTGACGACGCAGCTGTTCGACTGCAAGGGCCGGCCCCTCGCATCGCTCCATGCTGAAGAGAACCGCACGCGCATCCTGGCGGCGAACGAGATTCCCGACAAGATGCGCCATGCCGTCATCGCGATCGAAGATGAGCGGTTCTATCAGCATTACGGCATCGACGTCGTCGGCATCCTGCGCGCGATGGCGAAAAACGTGCAGGCGGGAAAAGTCGTGCAGGGCGCTTCCACGCTCACCCAACAGCTGGTGAAAAACGCGTTCCTGACGAGCGAGAAGACGTTGAAGCGCAAGCTCATCGAAGCGATGATGGCGTTCCAGCTCGAGCGAAAATACTCCAAGGAAGAGATCCTGACTCTGTATCTCAACGAGATCTATTTCGGACACGGCGCCTACGGCCTCGATGCCGCCGCCCGAATCTATTTCAACAAGGACCCGAAGGACCTGACCCTGCTCGAATGTGCCGCGCTCGCCGGCATTCCGAAAAGCCCGGTCGCGTTTTCCCCGTTCAAATACCCCGAGAACAACCGGCAGAGGCGCGAGCTTGTTCTTGCGAAGATGGTCGAACTCGGCTTCATATCTCCGGGCGATTACGAAGAGACGAAGAAGCAACAGCTCGTTCTCGCCAGGGAAAAGACCGAGACGATGCTTGCTCCGTATTTCGTGACCTACGTCCGCGACAAACTCCTGGAAAAATACGGCGCAAACCTCGTCTATAACGGTGGTCTGAAGGTCTATACCACAGTCGATATCGATTACCAGCGGTATGCCGAAGAGGCCATGGACAACGCCGAGATCATGAAATCCCGGCCGATCGAGAAAGACCCGGGCATGAACGGCTCTCTCGTTTGCCTCGACGTCAAGACCGGCCATATCAAGGCCATGTACGGCGGCCGAAGCTTCGAACGGTCGCAGTTCAATCGCGTTTCACAGGCCCTGCGCCAGCCAGGCTCATCGTTCAAGCCGTTCGTGTACGGCTGCGCCCTCGAAAACGGTGCTCTTCCCGGTGACATCATCATCGACGAGCCGATCAGCTACACCAATCCTTGGACGCACAAGGTCTGGGCCCCCAAAAACTATGATCTCAAGTTCCACGGTGCGGTAACCATGATCAAGGCCGTCACGAACAGCTTTAACGTGCCGGCGGTGCGCGTGCTCGACAAGCTGACGGCGGCAAAGGTCATCCGGTTTGCCCGCAAGCTCGGCGTCAGTTCCCCGATGGAGCCGAATCTTTCGCTTGCCCTCGGTTCGGGCCAGTTCACGCCCTTGGAAATGGCCTCCGCATACGCCGTTTTCGCAAACCAGGGCATCTACACAACGCCGGTCGCCATCACCAAGGTCGAGGACCGTGACGGCAACGTGCTGGAAGAAGCCCTGCCGAATGCCCGCGAGGTGATGAAGGCCGTTCATGCCGCGATGCTGGTCGACATGCTTCGTTCTGCGGTTGAGAAGGGAACCGGAAAGCGGGCCATGGTGGCGGGACATGCCGTTGCCGGCAAAACCGGCACCACGAACGATTACGTCGACGCCTGGTTCAACGGCTTCACGCCCGAACTCGTGGCGATCGTCCAGTTCGGCTACGACATGCCCAAGACCCTCGGCGCCAAGAAGGCAGGCGGCACGGTGGCGGCCCCGATCTGGCATGATTTCATGGATAAGGTCCTGAAGGATTATCCCAAAAGCGATTTTCCCGTCCCTGACGGCGGCGTTCGCCTGAGAATCTGCATGACAAGCGGAAAACCGGCTTCGCCGGCTTGCCCGAAAGCGGTCGTGAACGGCCAGGTGTATCCCATCGAGGCCGTGCCGAAAAATGAGTGCCACATTCACTCCGGCGGCGGAACCTTCGCGATCGACGACGAGGAGGGCGTGGAATTCGCTTCCGGCCTGACTGCCGACACGGTTACGCAGAACTTCGCCCCCGATCCGGACTTCTTCCAGGCCGACTACCGGAAACCCGACACGAGCGTCGAAACCGGCAGACCCGCGTCCGCGATCCCGGGCATGGTGCCGACCGAAGAGGACGAGGAAGAAGAGGACGCTGACGATCTTGCAAATGCCGAAGCCGTCGGCGACGAGGAAGAAGTTCAGCACGAACCAAGGGAACCGGGCGTTTTCATCCAGCCCGAAACCCAGGCCCAATAACGCTGATCGTTCGTCCCGTCATCCGGATGGATGACGGGACGAATACTCCTTGATTTCTGCATGGAACGTGCGCCCGTTTTCGATTCCCTTCGTGCTGAGCCCTGGCAATGCACGAGTGGGGCTCTCGACCCCTTCGACAAGCTCATGGTGAACGGGTGGTTTTGATTTCCCCAGGGCCTTACGGGCATGGTGTGGAGGCCAACGCTATCGGCTGGGAATATTCCTGGTTCGGAAGGAAGAGAAATCGTTTCGACCTGTCCCGCCGTGGTATGACCGTCGGCGCCGGGCCATAGAGCGGAACCGGGAATATCAGGCTGGATGCTGGACCGAGGCTGGCGAAACGGTCAGTTGAGAATGGCTCCGCATTTGCAGACGCCGTTTTCATGGAGCTCCTGATGAATCGACGCAGGGGCGGTCTTGGCTGTCTGCGATTTCGCCTTTTTGGATGTGCGCTGTTTGACGGTCTTCTTTTCGGCGGCGGATTTCCTGATGAGCTTTCCTTGAGATAAAAAATCAGCAGCTATTTTACCAAGACTTCCGACCGTCATGGGATCATCGCTTCCGAAGACGGATTCGCTTCGTGCAATACGCACTCCCAGACTTTCGAGAGTGCGCACGGGAACGGTCATGTAATGATGCCGCGGAATGTCGGTATACGCCGTTTCGGGGAACGATTTGAGCGATACGTTCAGATTGCTGCCGGCGATCCGGTAAAAGAACAGGGCGACGTCACCGCGCCTGAGGGGCTTTCCTTCCTCGGCGGAAAGCCCCGATCGGAGGCTCTGCAGATACCTGATTTTATCAGCATCCTTGTTCGAGTCGACCTGCGAACCGTCCGTGCCGTCTTCCGAAAGGCCATCGAGGACCTTTCGTCCGAGCTGCATCAGATCCTTCAGGGATGCTTCCCGCGAAGACTCGCCCGCGTCGTTTCGCCAGTCTCGGAGCCCGGTCAGGCAGTCGACGCCAGACGCCTTGTCCGCGCCGCACGGCTGGGATACACCCGCCATTTCTTCGGCAGGAGTGAGACCGCGATGGTTCGGGCTGGTCATCCCCAGCGAACCGAAGGCGAAGACGGCCAGCAGTCCCCCGAAGGCGAAGCCGGTCCCGATCTGCCTGGCATCGTAGCCGAACGGCCTGGAAAAATGCCGGCAGACTTGGTTCCAGAGACGAGAAAATCTGGACATCGATTCCCCGCACCGGCCGCAGAACTTCGCGGCACGAATGTTGGGTTTTCCGCACGAGGAACAGGGGATGAGCCAGATGTATCCGCAGGACGAGCACTGGATGTCCTTGCGAGAAAATGGTGCGTCACAGCGCGGACACAAATACTGCATGCTATTCCTCCTTCGGCGGGCAGAAGATCATCCCACGTATCGGCAAGGAGGAGAGATTTCGTGAGAGAAGCGGAAAAAAACTCGCCGGAAAACGGAGCGTTTTCCGGCGAGTCGGGTTGCTGGATCAGGAGCGGGGTGTTTTCCGGGGTGGCGGCGGGTCGGAAGTGTCGCCCGAATCGTCGTATCCGGGTGGCGTCCGCGGCGTTGACGGCCGAACGGGCCGGTCCGACGACGGCGTGCGTCGCGGTCCCGCGGATGGGCCGGTGGCCATGCCGTAAGGTCTGCGGGCAACGGGCCGCGGCTTACGCTGCATCGCCGTGATGAACAGGATGGCCGATTTATAGATGACCTCGATCTTGTCCTTGAAGGAAAGGGTGATCGAGAACTGATCGTAGCTCTTCAGTTTCCCTCGCAGCGTCGTGCCGGTGTTCAGCACGACTTCGCACGGCTGATGTTTCTTGCGGCACATCGAGAGGAACAGGTTCTGGATCTGGGATTTATACTGGGTCATTCTCGCCTCCTTGAGGCCGTTTCCGGCCTCTCTGGGTTTTTCGTGTTCAGGGGCTGGTCACTTCATCATGGCCAGGGCTTTGGTCTTCGTCTGGAGCGTCTCCAGGAGCTTGTCGATCTTCTGGGCTTCGAGGGCGGAGTCTTCGGCCAGCTTTTTCATCTCGGAGGCGACGACGGAAAACGCTCGCCCGGCGTCTCCGACGCGCGCCGCCTCGATAGACGCATTCAACGAGAGCAGGTTGCTCTTGCGCGCGATCTTGGTGATGACGCGGATAACCTCCTGCATCTGGTTGGCCGACGCCTCGAGCTCGCGCAGGTGCATGTTCGTGTTGCGAAGCCGGTCGGTCATCAGCTTGAGGATCTGGAACGAGATCTCGGGCGTGCTGCCGAGAAGGTCCTTGAAATCGTTCTTCGTGATGATCAAAAACGTGGTGTCCTGGACCGTCACGACCGAGGCGGATCTCGGCTGTTCGTCGATGACGGCCATCTCCCCGATCACTGCGTCTTTTCCGAGCGTGACGAGAACCGACTCGACGCCGCTGCTGTTGCGCTTGGTGATGTTCGCCTTGCCGCTCTTGATCATGTAGAGCGCGTCGCCGGGATCGCCTTCCTTGAAGACGGTCGTCTTGGCGGGGATGGTCTGCTCGACGGTGATCGCCGACAGGTCCAGCAGCGCCTTGTCGGACAGGCTGCGGAAGAGGGAGACCTGGCGGAGAAACTGGACCTTGTCGAGTTCTGACATCGCGTCGAGGAAGGACCTTTCGTATATCAATACAAATAAAACACACCGGAACCCTTGGTCGTGCCCCGGCAAACTTTAATGCTAGCATCGAGTTCCCACCCTGTCAACGCGGTGATTCACGGTGCTTGCATCGGCGCGGCATTTGCGGTAATTTTCCAA
>JAGOCE010000241.1 GCA_017998915.1 Candidatus Ozemibacteraceae bacterium | reverse complement strand
ATCTGGAACGGGTATCATTCCGACATGACCCGCACCGTCTTCGTTGGAAAAGCCGATAAAAAATTCCGCGAGGTCTACGGCATCGTTCTCGAAGCGCAGAGACGCGCCATTGCTGGCATCAGGCCGGGTGTAACCGGTTTCGACATCGACAAACTCGCCCGCGACCACATCACCTCGAAGGGATACGGCGAGCATTTCGGCCACGGACTCGGTCATTCGCTAGGCCTCGATATCCACGAGATGCCTGCCTTTTCCACGAAATGCAACGACACGATCAAAGCCGGCATGGTACTGACGGTCGAACCCGGCATATACCTGCCTGGGTGGGGCGGCGTTCGGATCGAAGACGTTTACCGGGTTGATGATGTTCCCGAACGGCTCACGACCACTCCCAACGACCTCCTCGAGCTTCCCGCGTAAGGCGCTTGGCACGAACCGATATCCCCGATTCCCAACCGGAGTCGGGGATGTGTCTGTTGAGCCCGGCGGGAATCATCACCCCGTCCGCCCTGAGCCGGTCGAAGGGCGAGAGCACTCGTGCTTCGACAGGCTCACCACGAACGGGAACGCGAAATTGGCTATTAGTATTCTGGAATCAATAAAGGAAATCCCGATTCCTGCCGATGAGGGTGAACGCAGTCCTTATCGACGGACAACGGAGGTTTTCCATGAAAGGCTTATTCCCCGGCTTGAAACTGCTGGTCCCGTTCGGCGTGGTCGGCGTTCTGGCCGGAGTGTTCTCATATTCGGTCAGCGCCGATTCCACGATCACGATTCCCGTGCCTGAACGGGCCGCCGCCGACAAGTCGGTGACGCTCTCGCTCCGGATTCCGCCGAATACCGAGCCGGTGACCGGGCCGAAGGAGAAGCTCAAGCTGTCGTCTACGCGGAGCCTCATCCAGTGGAACTCCAACCCCTCGCCCAAGATCGAAAAGAACGATGAGCTGCTGACCATCATCGAAACGATCAACGACAAGGGCTGGCTGAAAACCTACACATCGCGAAACAACGCCAAGCTCCGGCCGATGGATAAGTATATCGGGGTGCGCCTCGTCGAGGAGATGGCTCGCTCGCTCATCGAGATCGCCCAGTCGCCCAACGTCACGCGCGTCATCCGGAAATGCAACCTCACGGCGAGCGACATCGAGGATGTGCGCCGCATGGTCCAGCGCTTCTCGACCGAACTGGTCATGTTCGGGGTCAATCCCAAGAACTACGATAAAGACCTGCTCATGCTGCAGGAACGGTTCAAGACCGCAAAGTCCGGAGTCCTGAAAGTCATCAAGGTCGAAGGCCAGGACGACGGCGGCACCGTCATCCACCTCAGCGTCGACTGATCGATAAAGAATTCATCGATGACAGCCCCCCGGTTTTCGGGGGGCTGTCTCGTATTGCGGCGGTTCATTTTTGTTGTTTCATATCAGGTTATTTCTACGTGTATATGGGCAATCCGCTGCATCTTCGGATACTCCTCTCGTATCGGTTCGAATCTGAAATACTTCTCCTCGGGGTTGTGTTTGCGGGAATGATCGGACATAATGAAGAGTAATGGTTCTCGAGATTCTGACAAAGCAGCGAAATTTCGGCCTTCTGTGGCTTGCCCAGCTCGTCTCTTTCATCGGCGAGGGCATCATGCAGACGGCGATGATCTGGTGGGTCATCAGCAAAACCGGCTCGGGAACGACGGTCGGCTTCATCATGAGCGTCAGCTTCCTGCCCGCCGTGCTGATCGGGCCGTTCGCGGGAACACTTGCTGACAGGCTTCCGGCCAAACTTCTGCTGATAGGCGCCGACCTTTTCCGAGCGTGTCTCGTCGGCGCCGTTGCCATGAGGGCTTGGCAGGACCAGCTCTCGATCCCGCTTCTGCTTGCGATGTGCGGCACTCTCGCCGCCGCCGGCGTCTTCCACAGTCCGACGACCCTGACGGTCATCCCTCGCGTCGTTCCGCCGGAAAAGATCGAAGAGGCAATGGCGCTTCATACAATAGTTAGAGATATATCAAAGCTTGCCGGCCCGGCCATTGGTGGCGCGATCATCGCCCGTTGGTCGGTCGCCGAGGCATTCGCTGCCCACGCCGCATGCTTGGTTTTCTCCTCGCTTTGCATCACGATCATGACGATGGCACCACGGGCCGGACAGGAGGGGCAGGAAGGCGTGCTGGCCCAGCTTGCGGCCGGCCTCCGCTACGTGCGTGACCACCGCGTCCTGCGGGATATACTGGTCGGATTCGGCGGGCTCAACCTCTTCGCCGTTCCGATCGTCGTTCTCCTGCCCCTTTCCATCAGGAACGTCTTTGGTCTCGACGCCTTTGAACTCGGCGTCAGCGAGGGCGTTCTCGCGCTTGGCTCCGTCGTGACGGGCCTTACCTTCGTGCGGCTGTTCGCGGGAGTTCGGACTTCGGTGATGCTCGTGCGAGTGCTGGGCTTGTCGGGTCTCCTGTTCGCCTTTTTCGCATACAATCCGTATTTTTCCCTCTATCTTATCGCACTGTTCTTTCTCGGGGGCTGTTTCACCGCGGTGAACGTGGCCGTCCTCACCCTGTTCCAGCGGACGGTCGATCCAGAGATGAAAGGGCGCTTTTTCGCCCTCGTCGAGGTGCTCAGCTTCTCACTGATCCCGATTGCCATGGCCGCGGCCGGCGCACTCTCCGACAAGCTCGGCATCGCGGCCGTCTACGCGATCTGCGCACTTGGCACCGCCTTCCTGACATGGCGGTTCGCCTGCATCGACGGCCTCTCCACCCTCGACCAGGAACCCTCCCCGGAGGCCGCCGAGGCGCCAGAAGCCTGACGATGAACGGACGGGTGCGGCAGATCGGTCTCATGCTGTTCATGGGGTTTCTGCCTGCGGCCGTTCTGGCGTTCATCCTCTGGACGTCTGACTCGATCATCGAGCGGATGCGCGTCGGTCTTCACGAACAACGCGCGTCGGCTCTCCGGAACCTCCCGCTGGAAGGGGGCCTCGCGGCGCAGAAATCCTACGCATGCTCCCTTCTCGCGACGGCAACGCCCGAGTTGAAGCTCATCGCCGGGGAATGGCCGTCCGCCCTCGATGCCGAAACGATTCTCAACCTCCGATCGACCTACGCTTCCGAAACCGAATACGGGATCGAAACGGGCATCGCAAGCCCCGGGCCCGGCATCCTCTGGATCGTTCCGACGGACCAGGGACTGCGCGTCGCCTACCAGACCCGTCGCTCGTTCTACACCCGCCTCGAATCCTGGCGCGCGATGGTCTGGACGATCGGCCTCGTGCTCGCCGGAGCGGCCTTCGTGTTGTTCGTCCTCATCGCGCGCAAGCTCGCCGACGTTTTCAACGAGATGGAGGTCAAGAACCAGGAACTCGAGCGTGCAAACCGAAACCTCGAGGAGCTTGGAACGCTGAAAAGCACCTTCCTGGCCCTCGTATCGCACGAACTACGTACCCCGCTCGCCCGGCTGACCGGCCAGGTGAACCTCATCGAACGCTCGGCAGAACGCCTGCCCGATGATATCCGCAAACGGTTCGAGGAGATGGCCGTCGAGATCGCCGAGCTGGGCCGCATGACGAAGAACGCCCTCGACCTCACCCGGCTCCAGTCGGAAGACCTCGCCGCCCGCGTCGAACTTGGCCAGATAACATCCGTCGTGACCATGACCATCGGACGCATCCGCCCCCTGGCTACCGCCCGCGACCTTGCTGTCGAACTCGATCTCCCCGAGACGCCGCCTGTCTCCCACGATCCGTATCTCCTCGAGCGCATCCTCGATAACCTCCTGGTGAACGCCGTGAAATATGCAATGCCTAAAAGTATAATACGAATCAATATAATTGAGGAGGGCGAGGCGATCCGGATTGCCGTTGAAAGTTGTGGCCCGGTGATTCCCGCCCCTGACCGTGAGAAGATCTTCGAGAAGTTCTACCGCGGCGACGATGGCACAGACATCCCCGGCTCCGGCCTCGGCCTCTACCTTGTCCGCCAGTTCATCCTCATGATGGGCGGCCGCGCATGGGTCGAACCGGCCGACGACGGCAACCGCTTCATCGTCACACTCCCCATCGGCTGAACGTCGGTTGTGCATGGGCGGTGGATGGGTATGTTACACTCGTACACATGCGAATCCTGATCGTCGATGATGACCGGCAGCAGGCGGAAAATCTCGCCGAGCTGCTGGCGAGCCGCGGACACGAGGCGGTGTACCGCACCGATCCCGTGATGGGTCTGGCGGCCTTCGAAGCCGAGGAGTTTGGTCTCACCCTTCTCGACCTGCGCATGCCCGGCATCGACGGGCTGACGCTGCTCAAGCGTGGCCTTGAAATGAGGCCCGACGCTCGTATCGTCATCCTGACGGCCTATGGCACGATCGACACGGCCGTCGAGGCGATGAAGAAAGGCGCGTTCGACTTCCTCGTCAAACCGGTCGAGGATGCGAAGCTCCAGAATATCCTCTCGTTGACCGAGAACGCCGCCCGCATGTCTCGGCTGGCTGGTCTCTCGGCTCCACGCGGCCCCGACACGGATACCTTCATTGCATCAAATCCCGCGATGCGCATCGTGAAGGACCTGATCCGCCGCGTCGCCGCTCTCTCGACGACGGTGTTGATCACTGGCGAGACCGGGACGGGCAAGGAACTCGTTGCCCGGGCCATTCACCTCAACAGTGCCCGCAAGGAAAAACCGTTCGTCGCCGTCAACTGCGCCAATCTGCAGGGTACCCTTCTCGAATCCGAATTGTTCGGCCATGAGAAAGGAGCGTTTACCGGCGCCGATGCACGAAAGCTCGGCAAGTTCGAGGTCGCGTCGGGCGGCACCCTGTTCCTCGATGAGGTTGCAGAGATCCCTCCGGAAATCCAGGCGAAGCTTCTGCGCGTCCTCCAGGAGCAGGAAATAGAGCGCGTCGGCGGGGTCAAGCCCGTCCGGGTCGACGTGCGTCTCGTCTCCGCAACGAACAAGGATCTCGCCGGAATGGCCGCGCAGGGCCGCTTCCGCCCCGACCTGTACTACCGCATCAACGTCTTTCCGATCCATCTGCCGCCGCTTCGAGAGCGCCCCGACGATATCCCGGCCCTCACAGGCCACCTGCTGTCGGAAATCGCCGCGTCCCACGGTCGGAAACAGCTGGACATCTCCCATGAAGCACTGGGGCTTTTGCGTGGCCTCGACTGGCCGGGAAACATCCGTGAGCTGAAAAACGTGCTCGAACGCGCCGCCGTCATCGACGAGGACGGCATGATAACGCCCGAAGACCTGCTTCTGCCCGCGGGCGGGGCAAGGCCGACACCCACGCCTGGAGCAGGACCCATCGACACTCGCCTAGACGACTCCGAGCGCACCATGATCGTCGAGGCTCTCATGCGTTCCCATGGGAATGTCGTTGCAGCCGCGCGCGAACTGGACCTGCCACGACGCACCATGTACGACCGGCTGAAGCGCCTCGGCATCGACCCGTCGAAGTATCGAGGTGGGGAGTCCCGCTGACGGCTCGTGTCGGCTCCCTCTTCCGGACCCCAGGGAAAAGCCGGTATAATTGACAAATCATCTGAGAATTTTTTCGGAGGGGGCGCTCAAGATGTCTTTCAGACCACGCTCGAACCGTTGGATGTCGTTCGTCACCGCCTGCCTGATGGCCTCGTCGGCCATGGTTTACGGCGATGATACCGTTTCGCTGGTCCGGTCCCTCGACAGGCTTGCGCGCGATTCGCATACCGCGCAGAGCACCGTCCGTTCGGAAGGAACCGAGAGCGAGGCCGGCCTTGGTGCCGTTGCACGCGAGAACGAGAGCGCCGACCAGCTGAAGCGCCTGATGCGTGGCGTCGATACTCCCGAATCTGCGAAAGAGATACTCGACCTGTTCCGCCAGTATGGTGATCGCGCCTCGAACCCGGCTGAAATGAAAGCGTACCGTCAGGGCCTGGCCTTCCTCGAACAGCGCCTCGACTTTCTGGCCCGCAGCGAGAGCCCGGCGTATCGCACCTCTCTCGATGAAGTCCGCGGCCTGATCTCAGATTCCAAGACCCGTACGATCGTCGCCCCGGAACGCGCGCACCGACCCGCGAGAACGGCGACCCGGACGGGTGGCTCACGGTCGGCCATTCCCCAGGACCTCCTCGGCAGCGAGGTCGTGAACGGCAAAACGAATTTCGAAGTGTATTCCCCGGCGGCGACGGCCGTGAACGTCGTTCTGTTCAAAAAGGCCGGCGACAAGACCGGCACCGCTTACCCGATGAAGAAGTTCGACGATGGCGTCTGGCGGTATACGATCGACAAGGATCTGTCGGGCAGTTACTATGCCTACACTCTCACGGGGCCGACGACCGATGGCCATCTGTTCGATCCCAAACGGCTGATTTCCGATCCCTACGCGTTCGCGAACGTCGATCACGACGGGAAGAGCATCGTCGTTGGGCCGCAAATGCACAAATTCACCTGGACCGACCAGGGGGTCAAGACGCCCGCCGCGAAAGATATCATTATCTATGAAATGCACGTGAAGGATCTGACGGCTCA
>JAGOCE010000240.1 GCA_017998915.1 Candidatus Ozemibacteraceae bacterium | reverse complement strand
GCCCTGAACCATATCGCGGGCACGCGGCTCACGCTGAACGGGCGACGCGGTGTCGAGCACTACCTCGATGTCGCCCTGTTCCAGGCTCGTGTTTCCAGGGCCACGATCGACGCGATGATGAAGGCAGCCGCAGGCGGCCGCGACCTGTGTAGCCGGTTCGCGCGCGTGAAATCCGCGCGGCTGGGGCTTCCGGGGCTGGCATGGTATGACATCGAAGCGCCGCTTCCCGCCGCTGACGACCGGAAATACGAGTGGAGCGACGGCGTCGAGATGCTGGCGAATGCGTTCTCACGCACCTTTCCCGAGTTCGGCGCATTCCTGCTTCACATTCTCGAAAAGCGCTGGGTCGACGCCGAGCCCCGTCCCGGCAGGCGGCCGGGCGCCTTCTGCACGGGCTCGCCGCTGATCGAGGAGCAACGCATCTTCATGACGTTCGAGGGCGGCTTCGGCGATTTGCAGACGCTCGCCCACGAGTCGGGGCATGCATTCCATTCCCAGTTGATGGAGAAGACCAGAGCCTTCTCCCGTGCCTATCCGATGACGCTGGCCGAGACGGCGTCGACGTTCGCCGAACTCATTCTGACCGACAGCCTGCTGAGCGACCCCACCGTGCCGGACACGCAGAAGGCCTCGTTGCTGAACATCCAGCTCAGCAATGCCATCATGTTCCTGCTGAACATTCCGTTGCGATTCGAGTTCGAGAAAGCCTTCCACGACGAACGTCAGAAAGGCGAAGTAGGCGTCTCGCGCCTCAAGGAGCTGATGACGACGACCCAGCGGCGCGTGTTCGGCGATGTGTTGCGCGAAGGAGGAGAAGACCCGCTGTTCTGGGCGTCGAAACTACACTTTTACCTGACCGAGATCACATTCTATAATTTTCCATATACATTTGGCTTCTTACTGAGCCGCGGCATGTATGCAATGCTCAGGCGCGAGGGTGCGTCCTTCCTTCCGAAATACAAGGAGTTCCTGCGCCTCTCGGGCAGTGACACCGCCGAGAACGTCGCGAAACGCACCCTCGACGTCGATCTCACTTCGGTCGAGTTCTGGGCTGCCTCGGTCCAAAGCCTCGAAGACGACCTCCGCCGCTTCGAAACGCTCCTGACATGAGCATTCCTCACACCAACACACGAATACGAGCCCCAAGAGAAGGGCTCGACAGTCAGCCTGAACCCGAAGCGCCGTTGTTTTCGGCAGACGAAGTCGAGCAGCGCATCGAAGAGATGAATGATGCTCCTGAACGGACCTCAGCGATAATTGTCCCCAAAAAGGCCTGTTTGACAGTATAGTGGTTGAATGACGTAGAAACACCTGGAATACGGATTCTGTATTATACATGGGAGTTTCGAGAGGGAGGTTGCAGGGTGGATCTGATCCTCTTCCTGATCGTGGCAGGGGTGTTCTGGTATGGCATTCGCTCGCTCCGGGCGCAACTGAACACCGGCGCAGACAAACTCGAGGCCGAGGATGAGCTGAAGAAGCGAATCATCCGGCTCGAGCGCCGGATGGAACGGATCAACGAGCGCCTCGACATTTTCTCGTCCGAGCTCTGGGCATTGAAGAAAAACGCCGGCCTCCCTGCGGAACCGGAACAGACCGAGTCCCCCGCCAAACCTGCCGCTGTCGCGAAGCCAGCCGTGACGCCGCCGCCCGTCGAGCCTCCCGCACATCCAGTTTCACCCCTGCAGCCAGGTCCTTCGTGGAAAGACCCCCTCGAACCTCCCGTGCAGACCGATGAGGCCATTGGAAGCGAACTACCGGTCATGCCGGTCGAGCCTCTTCTGCCGGTCGTCATCGAGACGCCGGACCAGCCCGTTCCGACTCGACAGTCCTCATCTCCCATCGATGCCAGCCGGGATTTTTTCGCACACACGCCTGAAACGGCAGGCGAGTCGCCCGATGTTCTATCATCATCGGTATTTAAAGATTTGCCAGAGACGTCCCCCACATCGCCGGCAACGGTTGATTCCAGCCCCGTGCCGCCCACAACTCCCTCCGTTCCCGAAGAGAAATCCTTCGCCTTCGACTGGGAGAACTTCCTCGGCAAGAAGCTGTTCGCCTGGATCGGCAGTTTCGCGCTGTTCCTCTCGGCCCTGTTTTTCGTCCGGTATGCCATCGAGAACGACCTGGTCAGCCTCGGCATGCGACTCGTGCTGGGCTTCATCGTCGGCGCCGGTTCGATCGCCGGCGGTCTGTGGCTGAAACGGTATGGATACCGGCAGACCGTCGATGGCCTGTGCGCCGCCGGCCTCGCGATTCTCTACGCGGTCTTCATCGCAGCGCATCGATTGCCCGTGGGCGATCCGTTCATCGGCACGACCGGCACGATTTCGCTTCTGATCCTCCTGACGGCCGGTGCCTTCACCCTGTCGGTGCGCCTCGACTCGCTGTTCGTAGCGATCCTGGCACTGGTCGGCGGCTTCCTCGTCCCGCCTTTCGTCTCGACGGGCCACGACAATCCGCTCGGCCTGTTCGCCTACGTGACGCTGCTCGACACGGGCCTTGCAGCGGTCGCCCTCCGAAAACGCTGGGGTGTTCTCATCACGCTCGGCGCCATCGGCACGATGCTGATGCAGGCCGGCTGGGTCTTCAAGTTCTTCGAAGCCGCGAAGGCCGTCACGGCGTGGCTGGTCTTCGCCTGGTTCCCGCTGTTTTTCACCGTCGTCGGGGATCTCGCGAAAAGACGCGAGTGGGACGATCCTCATGTCGTCCGCGTCGCACGCGTTTTTCCGCTGGTCTCGATGTGGATCAGCTTGCACATGTCTTCCACGACGGTATCCTTCCAACAGGCAGGCAACGCGTTCTCCGGGCCGGCACTGGTTTTCGGATCGTTTGCCCCGGGAAACGGCGGCCTGATCATGTCTCTGCCCTACTGGTTCTCGGCGCTGATCGGGTGGCAGGCGCTCCGGGACGCCACGAGCTCGGTCTTCGCGAAATACGCCCACATCATCGTCTTCCTACTCACCTGGAACTGGACGACATACGGGTTCACGCCGGACACCGCCGGAACAGCCTGGATCCTGTACGCAGCCTATCCGGCGTTCTTCTTTGGCCTCTGGCGGTTCGGCCTCAGATCCGAGCGCGACGACCCCGAGCTTTCTGAAAGCGCCCGCTGGTCCGGCTTGCTCGCCTTTTCGTTCAACCTGTACCAACTCTTCCACAAGGAACTGGGAAACGATCCCATCCACATTTTCTCGCTGACGGCCCTGCTTGCCGCCGGCCTGGCCTGGCAGGCGATGAAGGACGAGTCTGCCGGCCCATTCCATTTCGGAAGCGGCATTTCGTCGTTCACCGTCATCGCCCTCTGGGCGAGCATGTATGCCCTCAGGGACAACATGACCGCCGCGTATGTCGCCTTTCTCGGTTTCCCGCTCTTCTTCATGGGCACATCGCGACTCGCGTCTGTTCGCGGCAGGATCGACGAGAACCTGAAGATGACCGGCCGCGTCTTCCCACTCGCCGGCATGGCGTTTGCCGCGATGCTGGCGGGCTGGGAGCACTACGGTTCGAGCCCTGCCCTCGCTTTCTCTCTCGCGTTCGTCATCGATCTGATTCTGGCCTGGGAGGCTCGCAGCGACCGCGGGGCGGCCCCGTATCACACCTACGGCTGCTGGGCCACGTTCGCGGTGCTCTGGATCTGGGGCCATCAGTTCGGCACGGCGGAAACCGCAATGACCGGCGCGGCGGCGTTCCTTGGCTTCACCGTCTTCTACGCCGCTGCCTGGCGCATCGTCCGGCATCTCGACGGCGACGCCGGACACATGGCATATCCGGCGCACCTCGCGCCTCTCGTTTCGATGACCTGGGTCGCCTGGATGCTCACCCACGATTCGCTGGCGGCCCAGCCGGTGAAGGTGCTCGGACTCCTGTTTCTCCTCGATCTCATCCTGACCTGGCAGACGGTTGAGGATGACGGCGCGCGGCCCTGGCACTTGGGTGCGAGCATTGCCGGCTTCGCCCTGCTGATGACATGGACGACGACGGCCCTGACCGAGGCACTGCTGCCGGTCGCTCTCGGCTTCTATCTCCTGTTCGGCGCGCTCCACGCCCTGCTGCCGATCGTCCTCCAGCGGCTGCGTCCTTCGGGCGATGCCTACAACTGGATGCACCTGTATCCCGCGCTCATGCTTCTGATCATGATCGCGCCGATCCTGAACCATACCGCCGCATGGCCGATCATGATGCCGGTGATTTTCCTCCTCAACCTCGTCGGGCTGATCGCCTCGTGGCTGTCGAGCGCGATGTGGATCGGTATCGTGATGCTGACGGTGACGACGGGCTGTTTTGGCACCTGGATCTTCACGATGAAGGAAGTCACCGAGCTGCCCGGATTCCTCGGCGTGCAGGGATTCTTCGCCGTCGCATTCCATATCTGGTCGCATATATCCTTCCCGAAACAGGGCGAAAAGTCTCTGTATGCCGGCACCCCCGCGTGGCTGAAGCGGGTGCGCGAACTGGCGTTCGGTCCCCAGCCCGAAGGGGAAGCGGAAGCCGGCACCTCTCTCGATATTGCCCTTTTGCCGTCGCTTTCGGCGTTCCTGCCGTTCATCCTGCTCACGATGGTCGTGCTCGTCATCAGAAGCATGCCCGATCCGTCGATGGTGTTCGGCCTGATGATTCTGCTCGCCGTGATGTTGCTGCGGCTGACGCATCTGCTCGCCGTCGACGGCCCCGCGATCGTGGCCCTGATGAGCACGTCAATGGTCCAGCTCTGCTGGCAGACCCAACATTACAAGGGCGAGAACTGGCTTCTTCTCACCGCCTGGCACGCGGCTATTTTCGCCCTGTTCTTCGGCTTCCCCCTGCTGTATCGAGAGCGCCTGCAGAACCGAACGCTCCCCTGGATCGCAGCGGCCGCATCGGGGCCGATCCAGTTTTTCCTGCTGTATCAGACGCTGACGACGGTCCACGGCAAGGTCTGGATCGGCGCGCTGCCCGTCCTCTTCGCGGCCCCGTTCCTGTATGCGATGAGGCAGCTGGTACGAAAGCTTCCCGAGGAACTGCCCAGCCGGCTTTCGATTCTCGCCTGGTTCGGCGGCACGGCGTTGTTCTTCATCACGCTCGCGTTCCCGCTGCAACTCGACCGGGAATGGCTGACGATCGGCTGGGCCCTCGAAGGAGCGGCGTTGTGCTGGCTGTTTCTCCGGATCCCTCACCCCGGCCTTCGCCTGTGGGGCATCGCCCTGCTCGTGACCGCGTTCGCCCGACTCGCCCTCAATCCCGAGGTGCTCGAGTATCACGCCCGCTCCGGCGTTCCGGTGCTGAACTGGTATCTGTATGCTTACGGTCTCGTCACGGCATGTCTCATAGCGGGTGGAATATATCTCGCGCCTCCGCGGAACAAGCTGTTCGAGTATGACGTGCCGAAATGGCTGTTCTCGTTCGCGACGATCCTGGCATTCCTGCTCGTGAACATCGAGGTCGCCGACGCGTTCAGCCAGGGCGTCCGCATCGATTTCCAGCTCAAGTTGAGCCGCGGCCAGGATCTCACGTATTCGCTCGCCTGGGCAGCGTTCTCATTCGTCCTGCTGATCGTCGGCATCTGGACGAAGCGGCGGGGAGCGCGCATCGCGAGCATCGGCCTGATGGCCGTGACGATCGTGAAAGTGTTCCTGTATGATCTGATCGATCTCGGCGGCCTGTACCGCGTGGTTTCCCTGCTCGGCCTGGCCGTCGCGCTGATGATGATCTCGTTCCTGTATCAGAAATTCCTGTCGGCCCCCGATGACGCCGGTCCCTCCAGGCAGTCGGTGGAGGCGGCAGATGCCCCGAAGAAGGAGATATCCGAATGAAACTGCTGTTCACCGTTCTCGCCCTGTCCCTGTGTTCACCCGCCTTCGCCGCCGATGAGCCGATTCGGCCGCCGGCCACCCGGCGCGAGCTGTCGGAGCGCTTCACCCCGCCCGCCACCGGGCCGGTGAAAATCGCATTTTTCGACGCCGACAGCACCCTGCGCGTCGCCCCCAGCGGCGCACCGGCCGCCAACAGCGCGACCGACGTTGCCCTGCTACCGATGCTCGAGGAGCCGATGCAGCGAACCGAGCGCGACGGCTATCTTCTCGCGATCGTCTCGAACCAGGGCGGCGTGCCCAAGTATCTCACCCTCGACCAGGCGGAAGCGGCAATGCAGATGACGGTGTCCGGCCTGGCCTCGCGCGGTATCGCAATCCATTACTACGATTATGCTGAGACATACGACGAAAACCGCAAGCCCGAGATCGGCATGGCAAACCGGCTTGCAGACGCGGTCCAGAAAAAATACGGTCGCACCATCGACTGGGCAAACACCATCATGGTCGGCGACTCTGCCTGGAAGAAGGGCGTCGACAACGAACCAGACGGCAAACCAGGCGACGATCCGAGTAACAGCGACCGCCTGTTCGCCGAGAACCTTCGCAAGGCATACGGCGGCGTCACGTTCTATCACGCCCGCGATTATTTCGGCTGGAAGCAGGCCGGCGTAAACAATTTTCATGATTATACAGCCCTGAAAGC
>JAGOCE010000239.1 GCA_017998915.1 Candidatus Ozemibacteraceae bacterium | reverse complement strand
CCGCGATGAATCCCATCGTCCTCGCCATCGTCGAAGGGGGCTGGGCTTCCCACGCCTCGATCCCGTCGAGTTGCTGCTGCTCGTATGCCCCTCTCATATTTTCCATCATGTGCCTCCGGTTGTCCTGGATGTCGGATATTGTACGGCAGACGAACACAGGGTACAAGAAAACCCGGATCCGCGAGGGATCCGGGTTCCTTATTTCCGATTGAATCGGAAGACCGGGGGAAGAATTACTTCTTCTCTTCGGTGGCCGGAGCGGCGGCCGGAGCAGCGGCGTCAGCCTTCTTCTCTTCGAAGGACTTGATCATGAAGCCTTCGGACTTCCCGTCTTTGGCGGCAACCTTCTCGCCTTCGAGAACGAAGGTCTTCTCGGCAACCTTCTCGACCGCGAGGAGCTCGGTGAGCTTGTCGCCGGGGAGGAGGGTCAGCTCGGCATCAGCGGTCTTGAACGTGATGGTGTCGGGAGCGCCGTTTTCGCCCTTCACGACAACGACGGTGCCTTCGAGCTTGACGGGGGCCGGGGCGGCGACGTCAGCGGCGGGAGCCGGAGCAGCGGCGTCGGCCGGAGCGGCGGCGTCAGCAGCGGGGGCGGCAACAGCGGCGTCAGCAGCCGGAGCCGGAGCAGCGGCGTCCTGGGCAAAAACCGGGAGAGCGAAGGAAGCAACCATCAGAGAGAGGATCAATGCGCGTTTCATTATCTTGAAATCTCCTTTGAATAGTTTGAGGTTCAACCTCGAGCATGTTCATCGCAAAGTCGATGCCAACCTGCCGATTTTCGCTTGTACACGGAATTCTTCGGTTTGGTACCCTGGGAATAGCGGATCTTTCCCCAGCTTTTTCTGTGTAATTTTCCACACCTTCCCCGCCTGTGGGGCATTTTCCCCAGTCCCACCCGCGTGAAGCGTTTGCTTTCTTCGGGTCAGGAATCGGCGAGGCCGTATTTCTTGAGGCGGTATCTGAGAATATCCCGCGTCATTCCCAGAAGTTTGGCTGTCTGAGACTGGTTTCCCTTACATTTCGCAAGGGCTTCCTCGAGGTAGCGGCGCTCGATCTCTTCCAGATGCCCCTGGAGGTCCATTCCTTCGTCCGGAAAGGGAACGATCTCCTGGAGGATGGTATGCGAGGCGGGAGTCGGCACCGTTCCGTTCTGGGCTCCAAGGCCCAGGCTCGATGCCGCTATCTGCTCCCCGGGTTCGAGAATGACGGCGCGCTCGATACTGTTCTTGAGCTCACGAATGTTCCCCGGCCAGTGATATGTGGCAATGAGCTGACGAGCCCCATCGGCGAATCCGCCGAACGTACGCTTATATTTTGTAGAATATACTTCAAGGAAGTGTTCGGCGAGAAGCATGGCGTCACCCTGTCGTTCCCTGAGAGGCGGCAGAAAGATCGGGACGACGTTCAGCCGGTAGAACAGATCTTCACGAAACGCTCCATCCCTGACCGCCTGCGACAGATCCCGGTTTGTGGCGGCTATGATATTCAGATCGACCTGGATCGGACGGCTCCCGCCGACTCTTCTGACGGTCTGCTCCTCGAGCGCCTTGAGGAACTTCGTCTGGATTGGAAGAGGCATTTCGCCCACTTCGTCGAGAAACAGCGTTCCCCCATCCGCAAGCTCCATCAACCCTTTCTTCATCTCGTCGGCGCCGGTGAACGCGCCTTTCTCATGGCCGAACAATTCCGATTCGAACAGGTTCTCTGGAATCGCACCACAGTTGATCTCAATGAAGGGCCCTGAAGCACGCGGTCCGATCTGATGAAGCGCGTTCGCGGCAAGTCCCTTCCCGGTGCCGCTTTCGCCTCCGAGGAGAACGACACCCGCGCCGGCCCTGCCGATGCGTTCGATGGCACCGATCACTTCCCGCATTCGTGTCGATCGGCCAAGAACAGCGTATTTCGGCTGCCGCTGGGCACGCTCCGTCGCCAGGGAGGCCACGACTTTTTTGAGCCTCGCCGCCTCGAGCGCATTTTGTATCGTAAGACGTATTTTTTCCAGCGTGTAGGGCTTGAGGAGAAAATCGAATGCGCCGGTGCGGATCGCCGTCACCGCGGTCTCGACGTCGGCGAATGCCGTTACCATGATAACCTGAACATCCGGATCGATCTGCTTCAGTCGTTCCAGAAAGGCCGTTCCCTGCATACCGGGCAAACGGACATCGACGACGGCTGCATGGAACCGCTGTTTTTCGGCGACGGGGAGAGCCTCCTCGGCACTCGCATAAGCCCAGACACGGTATCCGCTTCGTTCGAGGTCACGCTTGAGTCCCCAGAGAATCAGTTTTTCATCATCGATCAGCAGCAGATCATGCATGCGGATTTCCTCCATTCCTTTCCATTCCGGCCGGATTCGTTGCGTGCCCTGGGGAGGAGCCGAACTCGGCCGAGGAAAAACTGGTTGCGGAAGGCGTCGGCGAACCGGCGACCGAAACGGCCGGCACTTCCCGCGGAAGCTCGAGTTCGAATCGTGCCCCGCTCAAGCGTCGTCCGGTTGCAGCCCGGACCACTCCGCCGTGGCTCTCGACGATGCCGGAAACGATGGCGAGGCCGAGGCCCGTCCCTTTCGTCTTCGTTGTAAAGAACGGATCGAAGATGCGCTCCAGTCGTTCTGCCGGAATGCCCGCCCCGGAATCCTCGACGACGATCCTGATGCCAACCGGGCAGGCCTCGGCAAAGATCTCGATCCTGCCGTCGCGGTCAACAGCATCGATCGCGTTCGTCAACAGGTTCAACAGGGCCCTGTGGAGCTGATTTCTGTCAGCGACTGCCTCATCCAACGCAGCAGGAATATCTATATTCATATCTATTTTTCTTTCGTCCAGCCAGGATCGAAGGAGAATTCTCAGCTCATCCATCAATTCGGACCATTTCATCTGCTCCGGAGTTAACGATCGCGGTCTAGCGAAGACGAGCAGGTCGGAAATGATACCGTTGACGCGATAGACCTCTTTCAGAATCTCAGCAAAGATCTCGCGGTCGGGGCCATCGGCGGGATACCCGTTCTGAAGAGCCTGGATGGCCGTTCCAATGGCGGCCACGGGATTCCGCACTTCGTGCGCGACGGTGACCGCCAACTGCAGCATCGAGGAGAGGCGCTTTTGCTGTTTTCCGATAGCCGCGTTCATCTGGTTGAACGAGTCGATCAATTCGCGCATTTCCGGGGCTCCGGCCGGCTCGAGATACACCTCCCTGCCTGGTTCGCTCGATGTGCGCATGATGTCCATGAGACTCCGCAGCGGGGCCATTGCCGCCCGATGGAGGTAGAAGGCGAATAACAGGCCAGCCGCGAGCACAAGCGCTGCCACCCACAGCATCGTCCGGCTCATCGATTCGATCTGCTGGCGCATGATTCCATCGAGAGCCTTCCTGTTCTCGCGCTCTCGCTTCAACAGCTCACGGATCTGTTGATGGAGGCGAGTTCGGGCCGCTTTGATCTGCTGGAGCGTCGCCGAAGAAACGGCACCGACAGGAAAATTCGGATTGATCGTGTATGTCGCGTTCTGGAGCAGCTCGGCCATTTCGAGTCGCGTCCGGTCGAGCAACGCGAATTCCTCCCCTTGTTTGCGGAACTGGCGGAGCTCTCTGGCCCTGTCCAGGAGGGTGTCGACGCGTTGGCTGAACGAGAAGTAATGCCTCCAGGTCTGATCCGAGATGTATTGATCGAAAATCTCCGACGTCTGGAACAGTTCAAGCAGATCGTTCTGCACCTGGCTTCCGACCAGCAGAACATCGTCGGCGACCCGCAGATGCGCCGTTGCGTCGATGACACTCGAAAAACGACGCAGAGCGATTCCCATGAATACGACCAGCAGCGCGCAGATGAGCAGGGAACCGAGAATCACGCGCTGGGAAAGGCCGAATCGACGCACCAGAAGCCTCCGGGAAAGAGAATGCACGCCGCCGGCGTCGGCGTCGTGGCCCGCATTATACGGCGAAGGCCGCAGCTTTGCCAGTCTTCACCGGTAAATCACTCGAAGGCTTTGAATTCCTCGATTCCAGCAGCGTCGTCGCGCCAGGTGATGATGTTGAACGCCGCCGGCGAATAGGGCGGGAAGTAATCGCCTCCACCGCGGACGAACGTCTGATCCCACGAACGACGACGGATGATCGGCTGGTCTTCCCGAAGCCGCCCGTCGAGAAACACGTCGGCCTTCCTGTTGCGCAGATGAATCATGCCGCCGTGATGCCGGAGAATCACCCGGGTGTCGTCCCCGGCGTATCGGAAGCTTCTCATCAGCTTGTCGTCTATGTTTCCGAGCTCGTTGGTGACTTTTCCGGTTCCGTCGAGGGAATCCCAGCGGGCGTTCAGTTCCGCGCTATCGATCAGAAGAGCGTTGACGGTCATTTCGGGCATCCGGAACCCCGTTTTGGGATTCTTCACCGCCATCTTGAACAGCCGATCGCAGGCGTTCCAGATGCCCAGCGAGCGGTCTGGCTCCTCCTCGTTCATCTCCTTTTCCATTCGCTCGAGAATCATATTGATCGCGATATCACGCTCGAACGGCATCAGCGTGCCGGTCATGTAGCAGGCGCCGCCGATCGCCTCGAGAATTTTCTGCCGTGCAAGGAAACCTTTGAGACAGAATCGCTGTTTGTAGGCCGCCGGATCGGTCGTCGGTTCGAGATACTCTCGGAGATCCTTGAGGGCCGGATGCACCAACAGGCTTCCCAACGTGATGGGGATGACTTCGGGCGGCGTTTTCGGGAGCGCGAACAACGTGCTGATCTCGTTGAAATTCAGCGCGAGCATCGGCATGCGCATATCGCGGGCTGTCGTGCTGAACCTCGGCGGATACGCGATGGGAACCATCGAGAGCGGGTTCAGTTCGTCGCCGCCGAGTCGCATGCCGATCTCGTAGTCCAGAAGGGTTTTCAGCTCCTCACGAAGGAAGTTGAGCGGATTGGAGTAGTCGAACCAGATGCGGCCGAACGAAATCACCATCACGCCATTCTTGTCTGTCCCGTTCTCGAGCTTCTTGTCATATTCACGCCAGCCGAGGTCCCAGTTTTGGGGATTCTTCGGATTCTGGTTGAAATCGCCAGCCATGTAGACATCCTTCTCGCAGACCAGCGTGAGCGCCTTGAACGGCGGGTTTCCCCAGATTCGCAGGGGAACCGTCGAGTAGATGAGCGTCTTCCCGCGGTCGTCCGCCAATGCGTCGGAAGGCTTCGAATTGTCCTCGGCCTCCGCCTGGTTCGTCAGGTATTTGTCGGGAAATTTCAGATCGTAGACGATTTCCGCCGGTTTGGCGGGATTTCGCCACTTCGAAGGACCAAATCCCTTGAAGGAGAATCCAGGCAGAAGGATGATCGGGGCAGGATCACGGGCTTTGCGCCAGTAGTCAGGGTTCAGGACTGGGAATTTCTCGGATTTCCCGCCGCGCATCCCGTCGAGAACGAACTGAGTCAGCACTTTTCCCATGCCTACCTCGGGAAACGTCTCGAACCCTTCCGGTAGATCGGAATCGGCGTCGGATTTCAGGTGCCCGCTCTTGCCGTTCCTGAAGGTGACCCGCGTTCCCGCCGTCGTCTTGAAATATCCGGGAGTCGATATTTTCTCCATGTCGAGCAGTTCGAGACCGGCGTCGATCGGGCCGCGCTTGCCGACTTTCAGCATCTCCTGGCCGTAGAGCCGCCCGCGCCGGACGATGCCGGGCACGAGGCGGTTCGGGCCGAGCTCGGCAAGATCGAGCACCTGCCCGTCATACTGTATGTATGAGCCCGGCGTCAGCCGTTCGATCACCGCCTCGACCTTTCGGCAGGCGTCGCCGACATTGCCGATCGACTCCAGAATGAAATACCGGTGTGACTCGTCGACGGTCTTCGTATCAACACTGTTTTTTGCACCGGCCAACTTCACCCGCACCTTGAATTCCCCGGTGATGCGCGTGCGTTTCATCGTGATGCGTCCGGTGTAGACGCCGCGTTCGGGGTGGTCCAGCTGGAGACCGTCCGCGTCGCCGACAAGCCAGTATTTGTGTTTTGCCGGGCTCGACCAGCCCTTCTGCGGGATATAGGGATTGCCGTGGGTGACGAACTGGTAGTCTGCCTTCATTTCGGCCAGGACGGCATGAACTCCGGCTTCGGCCGCGCAGAGGGCGAGGTAATCCTTCGCGCTGCGGGAAAGCAGATGGATTTGTCCCTGCTGGAACCGGAAGACCGCTCCGACCAGGATGCCGAGGATGAGGGCGATCATCAGCACGACGATGAGCGCCTGGCCTGATGAATATCGATTCATATTCATGGATTCACACCGTTCGGCCGGCCTCGCAGGGCGAAGCATGTCCGGATCGTATGCGCGGCATCGGCTCGGGAGCCGGAATCGCTCCCCTGCCGAACGAAGGTGATTCTGACATGAACGAGGTATGGACCGGTTCCGTCGGTTTCATACGGCTCGGTGATGATGAAGCTCTTCAGCGGCAGACCTGGAACCGCGCCGAACCTCACGGGCCGGCGAATCTCCGTATAGACGACCATATCTTTCACGCCGCTGCAGAC
>JAGOCE010000238.1 GCA_017998915.1 Candidatus Ozemibacteraceae bacterium | reverse complement strand
AGATCTCGGCAACCGGCGCCTCAGACCTCTTCACCGCGGCGTGCCAAACGACCCTGGATACCTGTTTCCAGATCTCGACCGGAACCGTCGACAACAAGAGCGATATTTCCGCCGTGGTCGAGGCGACTTCGGCGGACGTGAAGATCGTGGCTTCGACGACGCTGATTCTCAAGGTCAAGGACAACTCACGCGACCTGTTCCTGATCGGAAGCCACAAGATCACCGTCAAAGCTGACCACAACACGCTCCAGGATCTCGCACATCCCCCGAATTACTGCATTTCCTCCCAGCCGGTCACCATACTCCCGCAGTAATCCGGCTTTCCGATCATCTGCCGGGCCTGGATTCTTTCAAGCCCTTCGAGATGCCCGCGTTCCACCAGAATGCGGGCGCCTTTGCGTTCATGTGTCGGAAAGCGTTTACACGGCGTTCCGGAATGTTTTATCATGGAGATGATAGAGAGCAGGGTTACCGGAGAGGTGACGCTCATGGGCGGTCGCACACGCAGCCGGCGGAAGCCATATATCATTCGCTTTATTTCGATCTTTTTTTTGCGTTGCCGACGTCGACGGCTCTCCATGGCAGTCTCGGCGGTGGTTTCGCCACCAGCGGCACCGGAACTACCGAAGATACGGCGAAGATGCTCGGGCTCCGATACTACTATACTAATAACTATTTTTATTTCAACGACAGGAGAGAATGAAGGATGCTCGTGAAAGGGCCGCTCGGGTTACACCTGGATCTCCGGCCGGATTACAACAGCCGGAGCCAGCTCCAGGCAGCCCTGCGCAACGCGTTGCTTCAGGCTATCCAACGCGAAGGGCTGGATGCAGCCAGACAGATCGTCAGAAAGGCGGCTCCAACCATCCCCTCGGGGGGCGATACGCCGGAACAGCTCGCGGAAACGCTGGTGCACGTCCTTCCGCGGGCCCACGAAGTGTTCAAGGAGGTGACGGTGGACAGGAAAACGGAACCGGCGCACGAGCAGAACACCATGGAGGAGCTCGTCACGATCCTGACGAGTTACGGCGGAAGAAGCTGACGAAGATTCCCGGCTTCCCTAACCTTTCGCCACCTTGCGAACCTCGACGAACCGGGCGAACTCCGGAAACACCGTGCAAAGAAGGTCCCTGAGTTCCGGGAGCAGATCGAGCGCATCGATATTCTGACGACACCGGAGTTCGGCCATCGGGAATTTCTTCGCCCACACGAACGACGTCACCTCGTCAACGAACGCCCTGAGCTCCTGCGGCGCGATCGCCGCAGCACGTATCATGGTGAGCTTCGCCTCTTCCAGATGCCGGGCTTTCTCCCTGAATCTCGACGTCATTCGTACATTCCTCGCATCCGTTGTTCCGGGTTCATCGGCCGGATTGAATATCCGACTTGATATATTCTTCGAATTTCTCGAGCGGGATCGTCTCCCTGCCACTGTCGCCCAGGAGAACGGGCTTCCAGTTGAAGAAGGTCTTCACTGCGTATGCTCCGCCGTCTCGATACAGTTCGAAATCGACGTGGGAGGCGTAGGGAGGGTTGTTCCCGAGCGGACTTCCAAGAGCGCTCATGAGGCCGAGAATCGAGTCGTCGTGGCCTGAATACAATATATACCGATATTTCTGTTTTCCATCGGCGGCCGCTCGCATATCCTCGCCGAGTTTCGCCAGAAAATCGGACGCCATGTGGAGCGCCACCTCTTTCGGAACGAACCGGACCGCGCAGGCGCTCATCTTCTCCCTGATGATCTTCTCCGTGTCGGCCTTCGTCAGCCCCTCCGGCAGGGGAACGCCGTGCATCGCCATGCAGTAGACGTGGTCTGCCGGCACCAAGAACTCCTCGAGATTCCGGATCTCGACGCCGAGGATCCGGCTCCACCGCCTGAAGTCCGCGGCCAGTTCCCTGTCTTTCCTGATCCAGGCTGGTTGGGTGAACCCGTGTTTGACGATGAGCTGATGAACCTTTTCCGCATCCTCGTGCTCGGGATTGATGATGTTTCTCGCGCCCTTCGGAATCGTCATGACCGGGATCGGCTGACGGAGGTTCGGAAGCGCCCTGAACCCGTTGCCAAGCCGCGGCCCGGTTCCGTCCGGGTACAGGCCCGCGAGGAACGACTGGGCGCTCATGACGGTCCTGTTCGAACTCGTCGAGAGGACATACATCGAATTCGCCCGGTATTCCTGAGGAAGCAGTTTGAAGGTGTCTACGTATCGCTCCCGGAATTTCTTTCCGAGCTGATATTCCTGGTACATGCCCTCCGGTGTCAGTTCGCCGATGCCGTCGGGCCATTCGTAGGTGATGACCTTGCTGTTCATGGCCGCATACGGCGAGCGATCTCCATGCCTGATGAGACTGACGGCGAAGACCAGTTGTTCTTCTGCACCGGCCGGGAACACGCCCGCCAGGATGATGACCAGCATCCAGAGCAACAGGTTTCTGAATCTCATGATGCCCCCTCTCTTTTCTCGAAATGTCCCCTGCCGGACGCCCGGATTCTACCACATTCCGCTGCATTTTCACGACGATGGACGTTTCGCAAAACGCCTCTACGGCGTATGACGTCATCCTCGATGCGCCGGGCCTCATCCTGAATGATGTATAATGCCCTAAGAGATTTTCAGGGAGGATTTTCCATGAGCGAAAAGATCGAGAGCACATCCCTTCAGAACGCCGCGACGCTCCTTTCGTCGCTGGACTCCGGCAAGACGGCCGCCAAAAAGTCCGGCTCCGGGCTTTCCGAGCTTTTGAGCGGCTTGAACGCCGATCAACTTCAGCTTTCGGACGATTCCCGGCAGAAGATCCAGTGGGCGAAATCCCAGTTCGAACTGAGCTACCAGGTCATCAGGTCTCTCAATACCGCCGGCGGCGCGGTCACATCGCAGGAAACGTTTTCCATCAAAGGGAGCTACGAGTTCCTTCAGAAGGTCACCGGCCGGGACACCGCTCCCGAAGCCGGGCAACCGGCCGAAGAGGGAAAGCCCGCTGAACAGGCCGAGAAAGACGCCCTCACCCAGCTCCAGGAGTATTTTTCCCCGGAGCGCACCGCCGAGCGCATCCTTGACGTGGCGCTCAGCTTCTTCGGGCTCAGCAGCATGGGGCAGGCCGAGGGGAACAGCGAGTCGGGCCGCCGGAAGTTCGCTGATTTTATAGGAAGCGCTATTGAAACAGGCTTCACCCAGGCCCGCGAGCTTCTCGGCAAGCTTCCCGATGACGTCGAAGCCGGCGTCGGCCAGACCCACTCGCTGGTGTTTTCCGGCCTCGATGAGTTCGTGAAGAACGGCATCGATCCCGAAAAGCTGGCCGGCGGCGGCGTCATGGAAAAAATCATCGCCTACCGCCAGGAGATGTCCCTCCAGGTCGAAACGATCAAAAGATCAGGTTCGGGCGGCGCCGTCAGCTACACTTCCAACGGCGATCTGAAGACGCCCTCGCCCGACTCCCCGACCATCTCCACCAAAGGCTGAAACGCTTCGGGTCGACAGGCCGCGCAGACTTACCCGCGCAGTTCATACCTCATGCGGGTCCCGTTCGCCAGCGAGAGGTTGATTTCGTCCGCGGTCAGCTCACGGGGAAAATACACGCCTGAAATGCGCGCGCCGTGAATGCTGGCGCCCTCGAGGTTGCTGGTCGAAAAATCGATGCCTCTCAGGTCAGCCTGGCGGAAGTAGCATCCGCGAAAATCCAGGCCGGCAGCGTCGAGATTGCGAAGGTCCAGGCCCCGGAAATCGCCGTTGATCAAATCGGATTTTTCACCGGCGGCTTTCCGCTTGTTGAATTCGGCGACCTTTCCCTCCCTCAGCAGGCGGTACATCTTGTCATCATGCGTCCTGGGAATCATCGACATGGCATCATCCCTTTTCATCTGGATTCGTTTGGTTGTTTCAAGCGTACCATTCCGATTTCCGGAATTCAATGCCGGGGAGGCAACGGTCGGCGACCGCTTTTGTTTTGCACGCTCTTCATGTACAATTTTCCGAAAAATCAGATAGAGGGAGGATCATATGCTGTCACGGCTTCTGCTTTGCGCCCTGGTTGCCCTGACCGTCTGCCCCGGAGCCGGATTCGCCGCTCAGGCCGATGCATCGGCGCCGCTGGCGTCCGACACGTTCACGACCACGGGCGGTGATCTCGAGATAACGTTCGTCGGCCACGGCACCCTGGTGTTCCGGTTCGCCGGCAAGGTCATCCATATCGATCCATATAGCGCTCTTGCCGACTACGCCCAGATGCCCAGGGCCGATCTCATCCTCATCACCCACGGCCACTCCGATCACCTCGACGCGAAAGCGATCTCGGCAGTCAGGACGGCGTCGACGACCATCGTCTGCGCTCCGGTCTGCGCCGCCGACCTGCCCGGCAGCACGGTCATGAAAAACGGCGACACGAACCCCGGCTTCGGCTTCACGATCGAGGCCGTTCCCGCCTACAACCTCGTCCATACCCGCGACAACGGCCAGCCGTTCCATCCGAAGGGCGAGGGAAACGGCTACATCCTGACGTTCGGGGAAACCCGCGTCTACGTGGCCGGCGACACCGAGAACACGCCCGAGATGAAGGCGCTGAGCGGCATCGACGTCGCGTTCCTGCCCATGAACCTGCCCTACACGATGACGCCGGAAATGGTCGCCGACGCCGCCCGCGCGTTCAAGCCCCGGGTTCTCTACCCGTATCACTACGGCGACACCGATCCGTCGAAGCTGACCGCCCTCCTGTCCGACCTCCCCGAGGTGGAAGTCCGCATCAGGCAGATGAAATGAGCATGCATCAGGAAGGCGTTCGACCATGAACGCCCAACCAGAGCAGGGAACGGTCGTCAGTCAGCCCCCTTCGTTCGCCGGCGACGTCTGGGGCGGCCTCGCGGCGATGCTCGTCGCCCTGCCCTCGTCGATCGCGTTCGGCGTGCTGGTGTATTCGGGTTTCGGCGCGGCGTATGTGCCGCAGGGCGCCATGATCGGCATTCTGGGGGCGGCGGCCGTCGGCATCACGGCGCCGTTCGTCGGCCGGAACGGGCCCTTGATTTCCGCCCCCTGCGCGCCTGCCGCCGCCGTCCTGGCCGCCGTGGCCGCCGACCTGCTTTCCGGGGGGAACGGCCACCGGGTCGCTCCCGAGCAGATTCCCGTCATTCTCGGCCTGGTCGTTCTCGCGGCCGGGCTTCTGCAGGTTTTCTTCGGAATGGCTGGGTGCGGACGCCTGATCAAGTTCATCCCGTATCCCGTGGTGACCGGGTATCTGTCGGGCGTCGGCCTCCTGATCATCCTCGGCCAGCTCTCCAAGATTCTCGGGCTGCCGAAGGGAACCGCCCTGCTCGACGGCCTGCTGAACCCCGGCCTCTGGAAGTGGCCCGGTCTGGCGGTCGGCATCGCCGCGATGGTCGTCATGGTTCTCGCCCCCCGGCTGACGAAAAACGTTCCCGCGCCGGTCCTGGGCCTCGCGGCAGGTGTTCTCGCCTATTTCGGCCTGTCCGTTCTCGACGCGTCGCTTCTCCGGCTCGAAGGCAACCCCCTGATCATTGGGCCGATCCAGGCTTCGGGCTCGTTCCTCGAGGCGGCCGCGGCACGCGCCGGCTCGCTGTTCACCGTCGATTTCGGGCTTCTCCGGCTGATCCTCGTTCCCGCCCTCACCCTTTCAATATTACTATCTATAGACACTCTCAAGACCTGCGTCGTCCTCGACGCCCTGACCCGGAGCCGCCACGACTCGGACCGCGAGCTGATCGGACAGGGTATGGGAAACGTCGCGGCGTTCCTGGCCGGCGGCATGGCGGGCGCGGGCACCATGGGCCCGACCCTCGTGAACCTGACCAGCGGCGGACGGACATGGCGTTCGGCCGCCCTCGAAGGAGTCTCCGTCGTCCTTTCCCTCCTTCTGCTGGCGAAGCTGATCGCCTGGGTCCCCATCGGGGCCCTCGCGGGGATCCTCCTGGTCGTGGCCTGGCGAATGATAGACAAGAGTATTTTTCATCTCCTGGCCACGCCCGCCGGCCGCCAGGACTTCACCGTCGTCGCCGCCGTCGTCATCACGGCCCTGACCGTGGACCTGATCGCCGCCTCCGGAGTCGGCATCGCGCTGTCGATCCTCCTGTTCATCCGCGACCAGATCAGGGGCAACGTGATCCGGCGCAAGATGTATCTGAACGAGACCTCCTCGAAAACCAGGCGGCCGGCAGGCGAGCGCGACCTGCTTCGCGAGCACGGCGGCCAGGGCATCTTCTGCCAGCTGCAGGGCAACCTGTTCTTCGGCACCACCGACCAGCTGTATTCCCAGCTGGAGCCCGACCTGCGCACGAGGCGGTACCTGCTTCTCGACATGCGGCACGTCCTGTCGATGGACTACACCGCCGCGCACCTGCTCCAGATGATGCAGTCCCAGCTCGAGGAGCGGGGCGGCGGCCTCCTGTTCAGCGGCATGCCTTCGGGCCTGCACGACCGGCGCAACTTCGAGCAGTATCTCGAGCAGCTCGGCGTCCTTCAGCAGGCCGGCGGGATCATGGTATTCGAGAACCGGAACGAT
>JAGOCE010000237.1 GCA_017998915.1 Candidatus Ozemibacteraceae bacterium | reverse complement strand
CCCCGAAGCAAGGGGGCGGGGGCGGGAAACGCGTCATCGAGGTGAAGCCCTGTCCGTTCCTGTATTTTTACTTCTACGAACTCGGGTATACCCTCTTCCTCACGTCGGAGCCCCCTCGCGAACAGAACGGCACGATGCTGATGATCGAGCCTCCCGAACGCCTCCCGTCGCACCTCCTGCGAGAACTCGCGGAATGGCTCGGCCGGGGAGGTAACCTGGTCATTCTCACCTCGAAACCTCATCCGATCCTCAACCAGGCGGGCATCGACATCTCGACGACGAAAGAGGCGAAGGAGACGGCCCAGGTGTCGCGCCTCTTCGCGACATATCCATGGCTGAGCGACGCCCGCGAGTTCGACGCGGGGTATGCCGGCTGGAAGCCCCAGCCTGGCCGCTCCTTCCTCAAGCCGTTTCTCCCGGCGATCCCCGACGTCGATCCGATCCTCGTGACGGGGTGGGGAAGCGGCCGCCTGTGCATCGCAGCCTCCGCCGAACTCACCGGCCCCGCGGGCCTCCGCAAGAGCGACAACCTCGTCCTGCTGACCAGGCTCGCGGAGCGTCTTTCGCCTTCGAAACAGCTTTTTTTCTTCGACCCCGAGCCCGGACGCCGCTTGCGTGCTGTCGTCTCGAGCGGCGGCCGTGGCGGCGGCGCAACGCCCGTCGTGAAAAAGAAGATTCCATACTTGTCACTATGGAGTCTGATGAAGGCGAACGCCGTCAGCTGGGCGCTGCTCCAACTCGTGCTGGCACTGGTGATTTTTGCCGTCTCGATCGGCAGGCGCTTCGGGCCGATCAAGCCCATCCCCCCGGATGAACCGCCTCAGCAGTCGTTCGTGGCGTGCCTCGGGCAGCTGCTCCGGCGCCAGCAGATCAACTCGTTCGCGGCGGGCCACGCCATCACTCACTTCCTGCCAGCCGCGCTCAAGCGATTCGGCCTCCCGCCGGACGCCCCCGCCGCGGCGCTCGTCGAGGCGATGAAAAACGTCAGACCCGATCTTGCCGAAAAGCTCGGCGCGGCCCTCACCGGCCTCGGCCGCATCAACGAACTCGAGGGCGACCCTGAAAACGACGCACGCCTTCTCCATCACATGCAGACTCTTGCGCAGATACGAAAGGAACTACGCATCAATGGCTGATTTCTCGAAGGTCCAGCAGGTGTTCTCGAATCTCCGGAAAGAACTTCAGAAGGTCATCGTCGGCCAGGACCAGGTCGTCGACCTGATCCTCACGGCTCTTCTCGTCCGCGGCCACGTGCTTCTCGAAGGCGTCCCCGGCACCGCGAAAACCCTCACCGTCAAATCGATCGCGCGGCTGATGGGCCTTTCCTTCCAGCGCATCCAGATGACGCCCGACCTCATGCCCTCCGACGTCCTCGGAACGACGGTGTTCGACACCCGCACCGGCGCGTTCCAGGTGCACAAGGGGCCGATCTTCTGCGATCTCGTCCTCGTCGACGAGATCAACCGCGCGCCCGCCAAGACCCAGTCGGCCCTCCTCGAATGCATGGAAGAACGGCAGGTGACGATCGAAGGCAACCGTTTCCCGCTTCCCCGCGTCTTCATGGTGCTGGCGACGCAGAACCCGCTCGAGTACGAAGGCACGTATCCGCTTCCCGAGGCCCAGCTCGACCGGTTTCTCTTCAAAGTCCTCATCGACTACCCCAGCGCGGCCGCTGAGACGGCGATCCTCGAGAAGTTCGAGGCCGGCTTCCGCCCCGATCGCCTCGAAGAAGCGGGCCTTCAGACCGTCACCAGCCCCGAGGAACTGGTCGCCTGCCAGGACGCGCTGCGCCAGATCCAGACAAAGCAACCGGTCATGGAATACATCACCTCGATCGTCCGGCTGACCCGCACCTGGAGCGACCTGCTCGTGGGCGGTGGCATCCGCGCCGACATCTCCCTCTTCCTCGCGAGCAAGGCCCGTGCGCTCATGGAAGGCCGTGAGTTCGTGACGCCCGACGACGTGAAGGTCATGACGCCCCCCGTGCTGCGCCACCGCATCATTCTCAAGCCCGAGGCGGAGATCGAGGGGGCCACCCCCGACCAGATTCTCCAGAACGTACTCGCGCAGGTGAAAGTGCCCAGATGAACGCCGGACTGGTGACGACCCGCGTCGTGCTGCTCCTGCTGTGCGGCACGCTTCCGCTCATGGTGACGACGTCACACATGCTGGCCGTCGCCATCCTGGCCGTCTGGAACCTTTTCGTCCTACTGCTCGTCGCCGCCGACAACCGGCTCACGCCGAAGGCATCGCTCATCGACGTGAAGCGGGTCATCGCGAACAAGCTGTCGATCGGCGAATCGAACGACGTCATCCTGCGGGTCGAGAACCAGTCGTTCCAAAAGCTCGAAGTGACGCTGCTCGATTCGCCGCCCGAGTCGTTCGGCGCGCCCGGTGAGCCGCTGGTGATCACGCTCGAACCCCGCACCCGCGCCGAGGTCCGGTATCGTGTCGTGCCGCCCAGGCGGGGCAACTTCTCGTTCGGAAACGTGTCGATCCGGTTCCGCGGCCGTCTCGAGCTGATCGTGCGCCAGCGCGAGGTTCCCTGCGAGATGCCTATCGACGTGTATCCGAACATCAAGAATGTCGCCCGGTTCGAGCTTCGCGTGCGGCGAAGCCATCTCATCGAGACCGGCCTCAAGAGCGAGCGGCGGCGCGGCAACGGCACCGATTTCGAGAGCCTCCGCGAGTATGTGCGCGGCGACGAGTTCCGCCGGGTTGACTGGAAGGCAACCGCGCGCCGTCACAAGCTGATTTCCCGGGAATACCAGTCGGAAGTGAACCAGTCCGTCCTCGTCCTATTGGACTGCGGCCGGACGATGGGCGCCCCCCTGCCGCGTGGAACGATGCTCGACGCGACCGTCGACGCGGCCCTGCTGCTCATCCAGCGGGTCATCCGCAACGGCGACAACGCCGGCCTTCTCGCCTTCACCGACCGACCGATCCGGTTCGTGCCGCCGGCGAAGGGGAAACGCCAGCTCCACCTTGTCATGTCGCAACTCGCAGCCGTCCAGCCCCAGCGCACCGAGTCGGATTACGGAGCGGCGTTCCGGTATCTCATGGCACGCCGCATCAAGCGCTCCCTGCTGATCATCCTGACAGATCTCACCACCGGGGAAGCCGCCGCCCGGCTCACGAAGGACGTGCCCATCCTGCTGCGCAAGCATCTTCCCGTCGTCGTTTCAGTCTTCCATCCGACCCTCACCACGAGCATGGCCCAAAGCCCCGACTCGCTCGACCGGGCCTGGGAAAGCATCGTGGCGCGCGACACGCTCGCTCGTGTGAAGACGGCCCACAAGGACCTGGAGCTTCTCGGCGTCGGCACGCTCCTCCTGCCGCCGGAAAAGCTGAGCACCTCGCTTCTCGCGAACTACCTCCGCCTGAAACTCCGTTCGAAACTCTGAGCCAGCGCAGGCCACGTCAGGTAGACCACCGTCGCGAGAAGCAGAACCGCCGCAACGAGGTATTTCACGGGAATCGGAAGCTGCGCCGGCGTCACCCACGTCTCGACCAGGGCGGCAATCACGAGCATCGGCACGACGCCGGCGACAAGCTTCGCCGCGGCCCGGCCCTCGTGCGCGAGCCAGTCTAACCGCTCGTGGCGGCCGGGATCGACGAGGGCATACCCGAGGATGAGGCCCGCCCCGCCCGCAATGAAACAGCACGGCAGTTCGATCACCCCGTGAGGGAGAATCAGCGACCAGAAGGCGAGCGCCTGGCCCGCGTCGTGGTAGACCGAGGCGAGGCCGCCCAGAAGCAGGCCGTTATATATCATTATATATATCGTTCCGATGCCGAACAGGAAGCCGAAGGCGAAGGCATAGAACGAGACCTTGATGTTATTCGTCATGATGAAACTCGACATCTGGACGTGCGACTCGTCGGCCATGTCACGACCGACCTTCCCTCGGGCAAGGTCGTCGCTGATCGCGCTTCGCATCGATGGGGGAACCACGAGGTCAATCAGTTTCGAGTCGGCGCCGACACACAGAAAACCGATGATTGCTGAAAACAGGAAAATCAGGAGCGCCGTGATGATGAAATGGCCACGTTCCAGGACGAGCATCGGAAACCGCCTGAGAACGAAGTCGAGGCCGCTCAGGAGGAGCGAATCGCCGTTCCGCCTGTAGATGTGCGAGTAGGCGCGGGCGACGAGCCGGTTCAGATACCGCTGGAGCCGCTCGTCGCCGGATGTCCGGGCGCGACCCAGGTCGCTCAGGGTTTCCTGGTACAGAGCCCCGAGTTCGAGCAGACGGCTCGGCTCGACTCTACCTATGATATGCCGGTCGAGATGGTCAAGCGTCGCCTCGAGTTGTTGCCAGCGCTCTTTCATCACTCGACGGTCCCGTGGATATCACATTGGATTTTTCCGCTGTCCGAGATGTCTCCCGTCGAGGTGTAGCGACAGCCCCGTTCAGGCTTCGATAGCGTGCTTTTCAGATATTTCGCATCGATCAGCCGCTGTTCGGTGTCTTCCCGAACGGATTTCAGCGACACATTGTTATCCATGTTGTACATCTCGATCGCGCCGAGAAGAACCCGCATGTTCGCGTAGCAGGCCTTTTCGCGCGCCTGGCCGCGATATCTTCGGGAACTGCTCATGTTCCCGGCTATCCCAAGGAGGATTCCGAGGACGATGAAAAACCCGAATACTTTGAGAACGCCGCCAAAGCAGGAAGGGCCGCTCTCCGTGGCGATGGCCGCGCGAAGATTCCGCTCTTCCCCGACGTTTTCGGGGGGAAATTCAAATCCGCACTGCCGGCAGAACTGCTGACGGTCAGTCGCCGAAATGCCACACTCTGGACAGAATCTCCCCTCATGGTTCTGGTCGTTCATGCGATCTCCACTTTACCCGATCGTTCCGGAAATGTCGAAGGGAAGCGTGACCGGACGCATCATCCGTCCGATCAGTCTCTTCCGACGGTACCGTGCACGTCACAGAGAATTTTTCCGGTCGCCGTCAAGTCTCCGCTGGAGGTGTATCGGCATCCCGACTCGGGCCTGCTGAGCCCGCCTTTCAGATAGTTTTCGTTTGTCAGACGCCGTATGAACGGCTCGTTCATGGTTTTCTGCATGACGGCACTGTCCATGTTATACATCTCGATCGCGCCGAGCAGCACGCGCATGTTCGCATAGCACGCTTTCTCACGCGATGCGGTTCTGGGCCGACCTTGCGTCGGGATGAGAGCCGCCAAGATACCGAGGAGAGCGATGACAACGAATATCTTGACCGCGCTGTCGATCCATGGCCCCAA
The DNA here is from genome assembly GCA_017998915.1 of Candidatus Ozemibacteraceae bacterium. GTDB lineage: Bacteria > Muiribacteriota > Ozemobacteria > Ozemobacterales > Ozemobacteraceae > MWAR01. The sequence goes on along the minus strand of JAGOCE010000237.1, from coordinate 1,270 downwards.
CCCTTTTTCGGGAATCGCAGCGCGAAGGTTGCGTTCCTCGCCAAACGAAACCAGTGGAAATTTGAAACCGCACCGTCGACAGAACTGATGCTGATCCGATGCGGAAAAACCGCATTCCGGACAGGTTTTCACCCCGTCTCGCTCCATTCTCCCCCTCGTATCCTGCTTTATTCCCACGAAAGTCGATCGCCGGAACACGAGGTCCCGGCGATCTATTGAAAAGCTATCCATCTTGGATAGCATCAGCGGGGATGAATCCCCGGTACCATCCACTTTAAAATCTCCGGGGGAATTTTGTCAAATATCTCGGGTGTTTTCCGTGTTACCATACGGATAACCACTCCGCTGGCTATCAGCCGTGCGGAACGAGGGAGGGTACGCCCATGAAGACAACGGGAAGCAACGTTCTCCGGTTCCTTCTTGCCGCCGCCATCGTTCTCTCTTTGCCCCTCGCGGGTGAAGCGGCCAGGCGGTATGTGATACCGACCTGGTACGGCTACGGTGTCGTTTCTCAGAACGCCGGCGTCGTTTCTCCGTATATCCTGTCTCCGACATTCCATCCTTCGATGCACCCGGGGTACCTGCCGTATTACCTTCCATCCCAGGATCCCGCCTATTACTCGGCCTACCGCCCCTGGAACCCGGCGGGAGTCACCGCTCCCGGGTATTATTACCAGACGGCCGCGGGCTCGATCGCCCCTTTCTGGGACGGCACGGCATGGGTCTATCGACAATCACGCCCCAGCGGTACGGCAGGCGTTCCCCTGACAAACCTCAATCTCCGGGCCAACCCGGGATTCGGCTCGAGCCGCAACCGTGACCGCAACGTCATCGGCAGCGTTGCCCGGGGCGAACAACTGTATGTGCTCGGGCGGTACGGTGACTGGTATTACGTCCAGTCCGCCTCCCAACCCCAGAAGTTCGGGTATGCCTACGCGAGATACATCCAGCTTCAGGGAGTGTTCAACACGCCGGCGGAGACCCCCTGGCCCTCTACGTATCCCGTATATTCCTATCCGCACACATGGCAGCAGCCTGTCGCCGTGTCGCCGGCTGGTTATTGAGGTTGATATTGAATCCGGAAGAATATATACTTCCCGTTCGTCCCGCTCCTTCCGAAGAGGGCGAGTGCCACTCGCTCTTCGACGGACTTACCACGAACGGAACACACGATTGGCTCGTGTCATTCAGGAAATAGGAACTCTCCGTGCTCCCAGAACATTTGACGATCACGAGGTGACGAATATGCAGATCATGAAGCAGCGCATTC
>JAGOCE010000236.1 GCA_017998915.1 Candidatus Ozemibacteraceae bacterium | reverse complement strand
GGGCCGACGAGCCATACCAGGCTTTGGACTTCGACTTTTCCGGTCCCATCTCCTTCCAAGTCCCGACGAGGCTCGGAAAACTCTTGCGTGTTCGTGTTTCTCCCCCTCTGACGCCGATCGTTCCCGAAATGGAACGCGGTATCTCCGCACTGTTCGAATCGTTCAGATACTTCAGCGCTCCCACCTACACCGAACTTGTCTTTGCAGGGAAAGGTGCCTTTGGTGATCCCGTTCTCGCCACCGGCACGGGCGGTCTTCCCCGGCTGACGCTCCTTTTCCGTGGCGAAGAAGGTGAGTTCCCGCTTTCAGCCGGCGACCTGCTGGCTCCAGGAGTGACGTATTATACCGACCGTCCTTCCACGAAAGCCGGCTTGACCGATGCGCATATCATCCGGGTTGACCCGCTGGCGAAGAACCTCGCCATCTTTCCTGTCCTTGCGAATGAGGGGATTTGCCAGAAGGAAATTCTCTCATCCATGGCAAAACGCTACAAGGCGATAGCTGGCATCAATGCGGCCTATTTCACGCACAATGGCGACCCGATCGGAACCCTGATCATCGATCGGCGCCTGATAAGCTCGCCTCTGTACTCTCGATCAGTCTTCGGTCTCGCACGATCCGGCCAGCCCCTGTTCGGCAATCCGGATTTTTCCGGCACGCTCAGGATCGGTGATATCGCCGTGCCAATCGATGCCGTGAACCAGCCACGGAGTGGCGATCAGCTCGTGGTGTATACGCCGGAATATGCTCGCAGCACCCTGACGGATGAGGACGGTGTCGAGCTTGCCCTGATAAAGGGGCGCGTCATTGGCATCCACAAGGCCGACACGCTCATTCCGCCCGATGGCGTCGTGGTGTCGGCCGGTGGCGAGAAAGCCCGTCTGCTTGCCGGTGTCAGGCTGGCCCAGATCGTCAGCCTCGACTACCAGGTGCTTCCGCCCTGGAGCGATGTTCAGCATGCCGTCTGCGGCGGCCCCCGCCTGATGACGGATGGGCGCATCGATATCAACGGTCACGCCGAGAAATTTGATGCCTCCATCCGGAACGGACGTCATCCGAGAACGGCTGTCGCCCTGACTGCCACAGGAGAACTGCTGTTCATCGTCGTGGACGGGCGATCGAAACGCAGCGCCGGGATGACCCTGGCCGAACTTGCCTCCTATGTTAAAAAACTCGGCGGATTACGCGCCATCAACCTCGATGGCGGCGGCTCTTCGTCGATGTTCATCCGTGACCGGATCGTGAACAGGCCCTCGGATGGAAAGGAACGGCCCATTTCCAATGGAATACTCATTACGACGCGCTGACATGCGCTTTTCGCTCTGGTGCCGGCTGCTCATGCTGCTGGCTGTTTTTGCCGTTATCGGTTCACCGATCGGCGCGGCGGAAGAGATGATGTTTCTCAGGGACCTGAAGGTCGGCATGAAGGGATTTGGAAAGACCGTCATTCACGGCAGGGAGATCGAAACGTTCAACGTCGAAGTGATGGGCATTCTCTCGAACAACAAGATCAACGAAAATGTCCTGATCAGTGGAAAATCGATCCTGGTGCGTGTTGCCGGAAAAGTGATCGACGAAGCCGGCGGGATCGCCGCGGGAATGAGTGGCAGCCCGATATACATCAACAACAAGCTCATCGGAGGTCTCAGCTCCGGTTGGGTCATGACCGATCACACTGTCGGTCTCGTCACCCCGATCGAGGAGATGCTCGAGATCTGGGATTATCCCCTGATGACCAGCCGATCGTCCGATCCGGGCGCTCCCGTGCGCTGGAGTTGCTCAGAGCCGATCCCCATGGGCGGCCGTGAGATCCGGAACATCGTTGAGTGCGACGACCCGACATCGCTTGGGAGGCCCATCGCCCCTGATGAAGCCGTGTTCATGCGCGCGGCGGCACCCGTCGTCATCCAGGGGCTGTGTGAAAAAGCTGTCAGTGTTCTGAACGGGCGGAGCAAAAACAGAAAATTCAAGATGGTGCCCGTTCCGGCGAGCGTCGGCCCGTTACCGTCCCTGCCGACGATCCCGAACCAGGCTTCGGGGGCTTCCGGCATATCCGATCCGCTCGAGCCCGGCTCGGCGATCGGCGTGCAGTTGGCCCGCGGCGACATCAACCTGACGACGCTTGGAACGCTCACATACCGGGATGGAAAGCGGATTCTGGCATTCGCTCACCCCTTCATGAAGAAGGGGAACGTCTCGTTCCTGATGACGGGAGCGCATGTCTACCACTGTTTCTCGAGCGTTGAAATGCCCTTCAAGATCGGCGCGCCGACCGATATGCTCGGGATCATCACCCAGGACCGGGAGAAGGGAATCGCGGGCGAGGTCGGTCGCTTCCCCGCCATGATTCCGGTCCAGATCGATGTGACGGACAAGGACCTCAAGCGGACACGGAACATCAATTTCCAGATCGTGCGAGATTCGGAAGTGTTGACGTCCGTCCTGGAGTCCACGCTCGTTCAATCTATAGAAGGAGTTATAGATCGCGGTGGCGAAGGCACGGCGCTGATGGGCATTGCCCTCGAATGCACCGGCAGTTCTGGCCAGAAATACAATTTGCGTCGAGAGAATCTGTTTTACTCGCGGGACGACATTGTCGGCTCCCTGATCGAGGAAGTGACGGGCTTGTTCGACACCCTGACCGGCAACGAACTCGAGGAAGTCTGGCCGACCCGGCTGTTGCTGAAAATCGAGGTCGAAAAGCGACGCCGCACGATGACGGTCGAGAAGGTCGAAGTGAAGAACACTTCGATCACCCCCGGCGGCATGCTCGAGGTATGGGTTTCGATGCGGCCGTACCGCGAAAAGAGTGTCGTCCGGAAAATTCGGCTGCCGATTCCCCTCGAAATCGGTAAGGAAAATCTGATCCTGACCGTATATGGCCTCACGATGAACCGGGCGGAAGAAGGAATCTCGTCTGATGCGCCGGCGAAAGACGGCGGCAGGCCGGGGCGCGAGAAGAGCCGGTTCGAGGAAGCGGCGCATGACACCTTCGAAAGCACGATCCGGTCCTGGGTAAGCGCACCGCGCAACTCGGACCTCGTGTTTCAGTTGACCGTGGAAGGCGATGAGTCGAAAAAGGTGAAGATCGACGGCAGGGAGTTTCTCACCGAACCAACCAACCTGGTCGTTCTGGGCAGGGTCGACAGCACGATCACTCTGAGCGAGGACTGAACCGTGATCCTGGTGAACCTTGGTCGCAGCTTTGTTGAACTGTTCGGGAATCTGGCGATTCTCTTCATGCAGTCGCTGTATTGGACCCTTCACGGGATTCGCAGTGGCAGGTTTGGCGTGAAGAATCTCATCGAACAAATGTCCCGCATCGGTGTTGATTCGTTGCCCGTCGTCCTGATCACTGGCTTTTCGACCGGTGCCGTTCTCGTCGTGCAGATCGGCTACCAGTTCACCCAGCTCGGCGCAGAACGATACGTCGGCGGCGTCGTCAGCCTTGCCATGGCCCGCGAACTCGCGCCCATCCTCACCGCGATCGTCGTGGCGGGCCGTATGGGCTCCGCTATCGCGGCCGAACTCGGGACCATGAAGATCACCGAGCAGATCGACGCGCTCGAGACGATGGCCACCAATCCGGTCGATTATCTCGTCGTGCCTCGCTTCTGGGGATGCACGATCATGCTCGTCGTGCTGACGATCTTCACGAACGTGGTCGGCGCGGTCGGTGGCTCGATCGTCGCCGTCTACCAGATCGGCCAGACGCTGACAACCTTCAGCGACTCGATCCTGCAGAATCTCAAGATCTACGATTTGATGGGCGGCCTGTTCAAGGCGATGGTGTTCGGCTCGTTGATCGGTGTCATCGGCTGCTACAAGGGATTCACGACCGAGGGCGGCGCCGAGGGCGTCGGCAAGAGCACGACCGGCGCCGTCGTGCTCGCGATCATGTTCATTCTCGCGGTCAACTACTTCATGACCGTCGGCATCAACAATTTCAACATGGCGTATCTGCAATGATCATCATCTCGAACCTGTCGAAAGCGTTCGGCACCAAACGGGTGCTGAGCGGAATAAATCTGAAGATATACAAAGGCGAGTCCCTCGTCATCCTCGGCCCGTCGGGATGCGGCAAGAGTGTGCTCCTCAAGCATATCATCGGCCTGCTCAAGCCCGACGAGGGTCAGGTGCTCATCGACGGCGAGGATATCACGAGTTTCAGCCAGATGCGGCTCGATGGCCTTCGCATGCGCATGGGCATGCTGTTCCAGTCGGCCGCCCTGTTCGACTCGCTCACGGTCGAGGAAAACATCGCCTTTGGCCTCCGCAAGCACACGAACCTCTCGAATCTCGCGATTCACCACATCGTCTCGGAAAAGCTCGAGATGGTGGGATTGCCGGGCTCCAACAATCTCATGCCGAGTGAACTGTCGGGCGGAATGCGCAAGCGCGTCGGCCTCGCCCGTGCCATCGCGATGGAACCGGAAATCATTCTCTACGACGAACCCACGACCGGCCTCGATCCGATCATGACGTCGGCGATCGACGAGCTGCATCTCAGCCTGAAGAAGCGGCTGGGCGTCACCTCGATCGTCGTCACGCATGATCTCGGCTCTGCATATCGTGTCTGTGACCGTCTGGCACTGCATTACGGCGGCAAGATCGTCGCCATCGGCACGAAAGAAGAAATCATCAATTCACCCGATCCTGTCGTCCAGCAATTCATCCGCGGCGAAGCCAAGGGTCCCATGACGCTCCTGTGAAGGCGAGGAAACAGCAATGAACTCAACATTCAAAGTCGGAATCATCACTCTCATCGCCACCTTTCTGCTGCTGTACATGGTGTTCATCATCGGGGACATCCAGCTGACGGAGCGCGGCTATCGCTTCTACGTGACCTTCTACTCGGTCAACGGCCTGAGCACCGGGGCTTCCGTCTCGATGGCCGGCGTCAAGATCGGAAAGGTCGAGACCATCGAAATTCGCGACGACCAGGTCGTCGTCAAATGTTATGTCCGTGAAAAACGCCATCGCATCAGGAACCGCAACACCTTCACGATCGGAACCGCCGGCCTGATGGGCGAAAAATTCATCGAGATCGTGCCGACCCGCGACCAGTCGGCCCCCTACGTCCAGAACGAAAGCGTGGTCGAGGGAACCGACCCGACCCGCATGGAGGAATTGTTCGAGCAGGGGAACGAACTGCTCAAGAAGCTGCAGAGCCTGACGGCCTCTGCGAAGGATATCGTTGGCGATCCGGAGCTGAAACAGAGCACCCGCGCGATTTTCAAGAACGCCGAGACCGCCTCCAAGAACGTCAACAAGATCATCGAGTCGGTGCAGGATCGCACCGACAGGATCGTCGAGCATCTCGAGAACGTCCTCCGCAAGGTGGACGAGGAGGTCGACGCCAATCGCCAGTCGATCCGCGACATCGTGAACAACATGAAGGACTTCAGCAAGCGCATCGGCGACATCTCGAGCGAGAACAGGGAAAGCCTCAAGGAGATCGTCGACAACGTGAAAAACGTGTCCGACCGCCTCGACAAGATGATCGACGAGTTGAATCGCGATCAGAAGCTGACGAACGACGTGAAGTCGACGGTCGAGTCGCTTCGCAAGGCCAGCGAGAACGCCAAGGAAATCACCCGCGAGGTGAAGGAAATCGTCACCGAAAAGGACATTCGCAGCAAGATCAAGACGGGCCTCGACGACGCGCACAAGATCGCTCAGGCCGTCGACAAGGTGTTCCTGAACATCAAACAGACCCGCATCGACTTTAAATATCTACTAAGATATAATAAAGAAGAAGATACCTTCTTCAGTGACATCATGGTCGATATCTGGCCGAGCGAGAAGAGCTTCTACCGCGTCGGCGTGGAAGACATCGGCGGCGACCCGCTGTTCAACCTGATGGTCGCCCGCGACCCGCAGCAGCGGCTGATCAAACGCGCCGGCGTCATCAGCTCGAAGGTCGGCCTCGGCGTCGATTACCAGTGGGCGCAGGACATCAACTACAGCCTCGACGTCATCGACACGCGCGACCCGACCGTACGCTTCACGAGCGGGTATGCGATTCGGCCCGGACTGAAATTCCAGCTGCGCGTCGACGACGTGACCGACAAGAAGGACGTGAACTTCGCGATCGAGTACAAGTTCTGACGAAGGGCGAGCCATGACTCCACTGAAACCGAACGGAAAACCACGCATCCTGATCGTCTCCACGGGAGGCACGATCACGATGGTGCGCGGGAATGACGGCGGGCTTGCTCCGTGCTCGGATGCGGGAATGTTGCTGAACAAGGTGCCCGAGTTGCGCCAGTTGGCCGAAATCGAGGTGCTGCCGCTGGTGAACCTCGACTCGACGAATCTCCAGCCTGCGTTCTGGCTGGATCTCGCGAAGGCGATCTATCAGCGGCTCGATTCGTGCGACGGCGTCGTGATCACGCACGGTACCGATACGCTGTGCTATACCGCGTCGGCCCTCGCGTTCATGCTGCAGGAGCTGCCGAAGCCCGTCGTGATGACCGGCTCACAGGTCCCTCTCGACGAGATCGGCTCCGACGGCCGGGCGAACC
>JAGOCE010000235.1 GCA_017998915.1 Candidatus Ozemibacteraceae bacterium | reverse complement strand
TGATTGTTCCGAGAATCGTCTCATAGACGGACAGTTCGGTTTCATCAGCCGAGCGGGTCCGATTCGTCTGGTAGAGATGATCGAGCGCCGTTTCATCGGTTTTGAAACGTGTCACGTCGGGCGGGGACGCGCCGTTTTCGAACCGTTCGTACACGTAGCCTGCCTTCTGGTCCGGATACGCATCGGCCCGCCAGGAAAACACCGAGTATCCCTCCTTGTCGGATCGATACTGTGTCTGGCCGGCTTTCAGTTTGGTGACGATCTGTTTCTTCACGACTCCGAGGGCACTCCGATCGGCTCTGGCCTGGTATGCCGCCGCCGCCTCGGGATCGATCAGGGTGGCGATCGCCAGGAATCCTTTCGAGAGAGCGATGTCACACGCGGTATTTCCCGAGGCATCCCTGATCCCTGTTCGGGCGCCATGCGCCATCAACTCCCGAACGACGCCCTCCTTTTCGCATCGCGCGGCAAGGATGAGCGGCGTGTCGCCGTCGGGATTTTTCATATCGGGGTCGGCGCCGTTCTCGAGCAGGCAGGCCGTACACCGTTCGTCGCCGGCGAGTTGGAACCGCGCGTTTTCGTGCAGGGGCGTTTCGCCGGAAGCATTTCGCAGGTCCACGTTCCCTCCGTGGTCGATCAGCAACTGAACGCCTTCCCGCTCGGCTCCCTGCCGGGCAACCGCATGGAGGGCCGAATTTCCCTCGGCGTTCACGGCAGAAGCATCGGCGCCGTGTTCCAGCAGCAGGACGATCCCATCCCGGCATGGCTTGGCGGCGCAGTATTTGATCAACGCCGTGTTTCCGGCACTGTCTCGGTCATTGGGGCGAGCCCCGTGGCCGAGCATGAGGCGCAGGTCGTCGAGGCCGGCATACCCGACCTTGTCGAGCCAGACCGTCGAGACCGTCCCATCGGTGTATCGAACCGGTTCGTTGATGTCGACGCCATGATCGAGAAAAAATTTCATTATTGTATAGTCATATATATGCGTAGCCTTTTTCAGTGCGGTGAATCCCAGCCGGTCGCGGGCATTGATGTCCGCCCCATGCGAGACCAGTTCCCTGATACGCTCGAAATCGGGTTTATCCGTTATGCTGGAACACGCGTCGATAAAACGGTCATTGATCTCCGCCGGCGTCATGCCCGCATAATCGAGCGGTTTTCCGTATTCCAGCACGAATCGCTCCAGTTCGTCCCGCGCCTGTTGCAGGTTGTTCCGAACCTCTTCCGTGTCGGCTTTGTCCAGAAATACCATCCGCGAAAACACCTTCGGGATATCCGCAAGCCTGACCGATATGCCGTTCGCCTCGAGAACCCGTTCATACGCCTCATACCTGACGAAATAATCGGTGTCGAGAAGCCGTTCGAAATCTTCCCGGTTGCCTTTGATCTTCATTCGTTCCTCCCACGCAGTCCGACAACCTCTTCCCGAAGGATTCGTATTCACCGCCCAGCCACGGGCGCTAACGCCACATCATCGGTCCTCCTGAAGACCGGCCACCAGGCGACCAGAACGGGCAATATCCAGGGCAGAATGCCCGGCGGAAGAGCAAGGAACAGACCTGCGACGGGATCTTGGGCGGGGAACCAGCCGCAGACAAGCACGATATGCGGGGCTGTCCATGCGAGATCCAAAGCGAAGGCAGGGAGCACATGCTGGAACCGGCCGTCGATGCCGGCCAATCGCTTTCCGACGCCGAGGGCCGCCACCCAGGCGCCGGGATCGCCACCCAAGCCACCCCGGAACAGAGCGTAGGCCAAGGCGACCCACCACGCTCTCCCACCGGAGTTCCGGCCGGCCCACCCGCGCGTCGTGCGACCGAACAGCGTCCAGAAGGCAAGGCCGGCAGCGATATGAACCAATAGAGTCGGCGCCAGATCGGAAAAATCGTTCTCCGTGCGCTCCCAGCCAGCGAATGTCGCCGCAGCCAGGGCCGGCACCCAGCTCGAGAGGCAAAGAACAAGCCAGGCAGCGGCATGGAAATCATCGGCATGCCACTCGGGGGCTGTCTGCGCACGTGTTTCGACGACGGCAGTCCCGGCGTTTCTTCCAATCCGGCCGAATGTTCGCGCAAGCGCCAACCACGAGATCACGGCCAGGCCTTCCGCGAGGATGATTCTGCCCCGATCGTCGCCCGCATCGAGGCCCGCATAAGGTAAAAAGCCGACGATCAGCAACCGGAGGAACCACGCAGCGCCGAACGCGCTTCCCAGGAGAGCCAACCACCGCAACGTCAGGGCGCCTGGCGAACGAGATTTCCACCAGACGTCGACAAGCGCAATCACCTGGACGCGCATACGCCGATAGAGAACGACCAGCAGGACCATGAGGCCGAAGGAAACAACCCAGCCGGCTGCTTCGTTTCGAACCGGGCGTGGTGGAAGCGCCACCGAAGGAGCCGCGGCCAAGCGTCTCGCGGCATGGCGTGCGTTCTCCAGCCGTTCTCGCACTCCCGGAACACCGGCGCGCGCCAGCGGTGCCAGCCATCCCGCTGCCTCCTCAGGCCGCCCTTCGTTCATGCACTTTTCTGCGAGGGCCAGCCGAATCTTTTCGAGAATCGCGCTTGCCGTGGTATTGCCGATGACCGACGCACAGCGTGAAACCAGTTCGACGGTCCGCCCGCCCGGACGATGCTCCACGTGCCACTCGAGCCGTTTCACGACTTCATCCGGTGGAAGGTTTCCGGCATCAGTGCGTTTCCGGAGGAGTATCTCATAATCTCTTTCCAGCCGTTCGAGCGTTCTGCCGCAGACGATCTGGAGAACCGATCTGAACGGACGGGCACGGCGCAACCCCTCGACAAGCTGTCGTATGCCATGTTCCCCGGCCTGGTCACGGAGAAGGCAAAAAGCCAGCCGGGCTTGCACTTCGATGGAATCGCCATCTCCGCTGAAGGCGGGAGCCAGTCCGGCAAGGGGAATAAGGGCTCCAGGTGGAATCAGTTCCCGGTCGAATCCATCATACTTCCCCATCCGGTGGTCGCCCTCGGTGATCGACGCCGACAGTTCCTCCGCCATGCCTTCGTTCAACCAGCGGGGACAGTCGACAGGCAATCCCGGCAACAATGCCCATAAGAGGTGCAGATGGACGAGTTCATGCGCCAGCACCCGTGCAGGCTCATCTCTTGTTGGATCGACGGAAACGTGAAAAAAGTCCTGGAAACGGCCCTCGGATGTTTCGAGCTCTTGCAAAACGACCATCGGATGAAACGGGATCGGACCCAGTCGGGACCTGATTTCCACGGCTGCCGTGGCCAGTGCCGCCGCAAGTTTCTTCCGACCGGGATCGTCACGCCCGACGAGGCAGAACCCTTCCACGGTTGTATGGGCACCGGTCATCTCGAGCCGGCGACGCACACGAAGTGCGGTGACGGCTTCGTCAAGACGCTGGTCGCCGACGACAGCCGAAGGCGACAGGAGCCAGGCACGCTCCGCCAGGGCATCGAGACTCAGAAAGCCAGCCACCAGTGCAACGGCCGGCCATAAACCCGCAACCAAGGCCAGGCGCACCATCCAGGATGCCGCCGCTGCCGACCAATGTGACTTCGGCTCCCGGTTCATGGATTCGCGTTCGTTCCTTTTTTGTTCACCCTAATCCGAAGGTCTGAAACATCCACCCTGTCATTGGGCCAACCTCCGCAGGATTCAAATATCGGCATAATATATATTTTATACTATATATCGATGAGGCATCTGGCGAATTCACCGTTCGAGCTTCAGAAGGCCGAGCTTGAACGTCTTTCCCGCCAACTCCGTAAACTCCTGCCATTTCCTGTCCTGAAGGAGAAAGCAACCAAGCGCCACAGACTTTTCTTCTGGACGTGCGCCGTGGTGGAGAAGGATCTCAACCAGTTTCACATCCCGCCCGGATTTCCTGCCCTCGTCGGAAAGGGTGTAGCGGGTCAACTCGCCCGGTTTGAAGGTGACCAGGGAGACGGACGGACGCACTTCACGGACGGCGATATGGGTGTATGCCGAAAGCGGCTCTCTCCAGCGCGTTGTGACGAACGGAATGCGCGAGGCCGTCCAGTCGACATGGCGTTCGGTGATTTCGAGGCGAACCCGCCCATATCCCGCGACACAGAGCAGCAGCACGCTTATACTCGTGAATATACATATCGGCAGATATTCCGAAGGGGCCCAGAAGCAGATCATGCCCAGACCAAGGATGCCCCCGTTCGCCAGGAAAAGGCAGAAGATCACGAATGGCAGGCTAATCCCGTGGTTCACTTCGGCTGACACGGGCAGTCGTTCGACGTCGAGATTCGGATGATACCCCGGACTCAGCATTCGATTTCCTCACCTCTCGGCAGATGCCCCGCTTGTCGTATCATAACACAGGCTCGAGAGGCATGTTTCCAGGCATTCAGAGGAATGGACCGGATTTTGTGGAACGATCACCTTGACGAACCACTGTGGCTGCCGGGATACTTAGAGAAGGCAAACCGACTCCCGCCAGAATGGGAATCAAGGGAGGATCATCATGATCTGGAATCTGAATCTCCGGAGGGCGGCAATGTCGTTCGGTACGGTCGTCGGGCTTCTGGCCGCGTGCGTGGTTCATGCCGGCCCGTTCTCGGGCAGCTCGGTCACCGTCGATCAGGAAGCGCTGACGAATGACGAGTTCACGGTTCCGGCTGAGACGGCCGTCGTTTCGTCGGACAATACGGGCGTGCCCGTCGCCGGTTCGTCCACTCCCGCCACGGAATACACCGTCAAAAGCGGCGACTATCTGAGCGGCATCGCCCGGCGCCTCCTTGGCAACCCGGCACGATATCAGGAAATCGTCCGCCTGAACGTGGATCGATACCCCTCGCTCGCCAAGAATCCGAACTTGATTCTTGTCGGCTGGCAACTCCGCCTGCCCGGCACCGCCGGCACGTCAGAACCATCTTCGACGCTCACTCCGCCTTCCGACTCGATCGCAGCCTCGCCAACCACGTCGCAGGGTTCGGTGGCCAAGGCGCCCGCTCCGGTGAGCCCCCCAGTCTCCGGCAGCCAGACTTCCGGTGCCGTGTCGCCTTCCCCTGCAGCGGTTCCTACGGCTTCAACGGCACCCACTCCGAAACCAGCAACCGACGGAACCCCGCTGATCGGACCCGGCCAGCGCGTCCTGCATATCGGCGATTCACACACGGTCGGCATCTACGGTTCGACGATCGATGCTGCGATGCGCGAGACCGGCGCCCAGATTCGCACCTGCGGCGTTGCCGGCAGTTCCCCCTCGTGGTGGTATCAGGGAACGGTGACGAAGTGCGGGTATTACAGCCGGGACGAGAAGGGCAAGGTCGACCGCCCGGCCGACTGGCGCACGCCCCGCGCCACCCCCTCCCTTCCCGACATGATCAGGGAATACAAGCCGACGGTGCTGGTCGTCTCGCTTGGCGCGAACCTGTTCGGGGCTTCGGAAGCGACGGTGAAACGTGAAACACAGCGAATCATCGACACCGCGAAGGAAGCCGGCTGCACCCTCGTCTGGGTCGGCCCCCCGCGCGCCCGCGAGGACGTCAAATCGATCGCGGCCCAGGACCGCCTCTGCGAAACGATCAAGGCCACGGTCGGCACACAGGGCACGTTCGTCGATTCCCGCCCGTTCACGAGATACCCATCTGGCGGCGGCGACGGTCTCCATTACTGGGGAACGGAAGGAACGAAAACCGCAAAAGCCTGGGCCGGAAGCGTTCTCGAAACCATTCAGACGTCAGGGAAAAAGTAATACAGCAATATCACACGATATACGAAAGGCCCCGGCGATATCAACCGGGGCCTTTCGTATATATCTCGAGTCCTGAAGATTGAAAACACCCCGTTCGCCCTGAGCTTGTCGAAGGGCGAACGGGACCTGCTATCGCACTTTTTCGTAAACGACAACGGTCAGAGTGTCGGCTTCCTTCTTATCCTTCTTCTGCAACGGAATCTCGTGAAGGCCCGCTGTCTTCACGCGCAAGGAAAAAGTCTCCTTGTTCGGAACCCAGCCCTTGGTCGCGCACAGGATGGCCAGGTCGTCGTTCGTCAACCGGATCTCGTAGACATCACCGGCGGCGCACGAGAAGGAATGGCGCACGTCGTCGAGCTCCTTCCCCTCCAGTTGCCGGAGAACCACGGCGCTCAGGGCATACGAGTCTGACCCGCCTGGCATGGCGGAAACCACGTTCCCATCGGTATCCTCGGGCGGAGCATCGGCTCGTTCCGGGGAAGCCGCTTCGATGACTTTCAGATTCTTCTGGTGCGACCATCCCGTTGATCCGTCATCGAATTTCACTTCCTTCCATGGCCCTTTCTCGGAAACGATGAGACACCGGGTTCCCGTGGCGGGCTGGAACAGGACCTTGTCGCGAACACTCGGCCCCGTCCGCACGTTTCCCTCCCCGTCGATGAACTCCATCATGCGGCTTCCCTTGCCCGCATCAACGGCTCGAACGCTGCCGGCGGGGACCAGGAGACGTGCGGTCAGCATCGCGAGAGCGCACCATTTCATAAACTTTTTCATATTTTATATGCTCCTTCATCTGGGAAGTTCAGCAACATCCCCCGTTCGTCCTGAAC
>JAGOCE010000234.1 GCA_017998915.1 Candidatus Ozemibacteraceae bacterium | reverse complement strand
CGGTAGCAGGGGAGGGAGTCGAACCCTCGACAACACGGGTATGAACCGTGTGCTCTGACCAACTGAGCTACCCTGCCATGAAGAAGGGCCGGCTTATGAGCCAGCCGACCCTTGTTCAATCGGTTGCGGGGGACGGATTTGAACCGCCGACCTTCGGGTTATGAGCCCGACGAGCTACCAGGCTGCTCCACCCCGCGTCGTATACAGTGCCGGGAGCCGGGCTTGAACCGGCACGGGTATTACCCCACCGGATTTTAAGTCCGGTGCGTCTGCCTATTCCGCCATCCCGGCGGAACGTAGGTTGAAGATACCACCGATCATGCACGAAGTCAAGTCTGATTTTTTTGTCAGACAATCTTCACGTGAATTTGTACAGAATGTTTCCATTCCCATTGTGTATGGTATAATGAGACCATGCATAAAAGCGTCACGTTCGCGTATTTTTTTCCTGCGGCCCGCTCCCAGAGCGGTGTGACGCTGCTCGAGATTCTATCGGCAATGCTGATTCTCGCATTTGCGTTCATCCCGATTTTTGGGGTCATCAGCACGGGAACGGCCGATTCAGATATCACAACCTCCTACGTCTCGGCCCAGACCATTGCCAGGAACGTCCTGGATACAGCGCTCGATTCAGTGCCGTTCGAGAGCATCCAGGTGAACACCGGCCAGGTCGCCGATATCGGCGAATCGAACAACGAGGCGAACGTCGGCCTGATGGTCGATGTTACCGGGTATGATGAACGCACATTCCTGTCCCAGCTGGGAAACAATACGACGGGTGACATGAGCACGCGCGGAGAGATCGTCGACGAGCGCGGCATCCGGTACAAGGTGAAGTTGTTCGTTTTCCCCGTCCCGGGAAACACCCCTCTCGACGTCACCAACCACGTGAGTTTCAGATATCGCCCGCGGCCGTTGTATGAGAATGCCGTGAGCGACAATCAGCAGGTCTGGTATACGACCAACCCCGGCGACCCGTATATGAACCCTGACCCTGCGGCAAAGAGTCCGTATGAATATCCCCTTCCGGACATCGTCATCCAGTCAGCCCGGGAACTCGGCGCGCCGGCCGGCCCCTCGGGCGATTACTGCGTCATGAAGCGGCTTCTTTTGCGGGTGAAGTGGCAGATGCCGCGCGGCATCGAGCGGTCGGTCACGATCTACACCGCCAAGGCGCATCTCTCGAGGAAAGATTGATGAGCACCATCGGCAGAAGGCAGGGAATGGCGATTCCGCTCGTGCTGCTGTTCGCGACCGTTCTGGCCGTCATCGGTACCGTTCTGATCAAGACGACTCGCCAGACAAGCCGGCAGAACCTCACGAGCCACAACCAGCTCCAGGCGCATTTCGTCGCCCGCGCCGGCATGGAGCACGCCCTGCTGAAGATCAAGTATCTCCAGCGCGAATTGTATGATGCGATCTGCCTTTTCCAGGGGCGCAATCCGCTGTACGATTTTTCGCATCCCATCAGCGCGACCAACCCGGGCCCTGCGTTTCTCTACAAATCTGGCGAGTTTTCGCCCAACGGCTTTTTCACGAGCAACTTCGCGATCGCGAACGACAAGCACAAAGCCTGGCTTGACACATTCACCGAAGATCTGGTCTCCGGAACCACCCTCCCCGACGGCGTTGTATACAACTCGTGTTTGAGCTTCACGTCCCCACCGGCCGCCGTATCCGGGCTGATGCGCGAGCATTTTACCGGCATCTACGAAGTCGAGACCGTCGGCATCGCCGCCAACAACACGGTCGAGCAGTCGGCCATCGTGAACAACCAGAGCATCGTCGAGGTGACCGTGAGGGCTTCGATCACGAGTGCCCGGAACGAGGCATGGGAAGCAACACTGAAAAGGACGGTGCGCGTATCACGTGACAATGCCCCGTAATAGCCAGACGCCGCCACGGTGCCGAGCCGGATTCACACTGATGGAAATCATCATAGCGGCAAGTATATTGTCGATGTTCATGATCGGCCTGTTCAGCGTGTTCCGCGGCGGCCAGCAAGTCGGAGCCCAGGGGCTCTGGTTGCAGAAAACGGTCACGGAGCTTCGGAACGCCACACGTCATATATCTACTACTATTTCAAGAAGCAGTTTTCCATCGACGATCGTGTTCCCGGGCACCATCGTCGAAAACGAAAAGGACGATTTCAAGGCACATTACTCGTCTGAGCCCTGCATCGAGGCAAGCCGGGCAAAAGCGGTCACGGGGAAGGCGACACCAGGGACGCAGTTTCTGCGTTTCACCGAGTCGATTCCCGAGCAGTCGGGAGGGACACTCACCAACCCCGCCATCCTGTATTATCACGTCTACTCGCTCGCGAAAGACGGCAGATTGCTGTACAACCGGTACCAGCGCAACATTTCAACGACCGCTGCCCCATACTACATCAAGGATATCACCCAGTCAGCCGTTCCGAGCAGCGACATGACGCTCGTCGAAAGCGTGGAACTGGTCACCGACGTCGCGTCGGTCGGCGTGGGCATTTCCGCCACGACGGCCACCATCACCCCCATTCTCATCGACATCGAGTGTGCTTGGCCGCGCGGCAAGACCAGGCGCAGCGAGCGCGCGGCAGCGCTTCCCAATGTTCCTGCACATAAACACGATGCGACGGCCGACGCGGACTGGCAATTGAACTGATCCGGCCGAACTTATTCCCTTGCGGAGGTAACTGATGCTCTCTCGTCTGATCGTGGTTCTCCTCGTGCTGATGGTGGGGGGCGTTTCGCCGACGACAGCGGAACAAACTCCGCAGGTCGGTCACTGCAATGTCTCGATGGTCGTCATGCTGCATCCGTTGATGGCGCAGATCGATACCGCCACCGGGCGCTTCCGCAGTTCGGCCCTTCCCAACGGCGCGACTCTTGTTGGGCAGGCCGCGGTTGAACTCAAGGAACAGCGCCAGGCGGCTCTCAAGGAAACCGACGGATTGCGGCAGGAACTCGCCAAGGCAAACCAGGAGTTCATCAGGAAACTTCACGAACTGAACCGCGAGCGCGAAAAATCTCCAAACGCCGATCAGAGCAAGAGTTCCCCAACTCCCAGTACAGATGAGTATAGTAATAGAAGGCGGTCTCTTGAACATGAGCATCGCCAGAAGATTCTTGCGATTCGTGAAAAATTGGCATTCAAGGAGTCCGTGTTGGAAAAACTCAACGGGGAGGCACGGTTGTCCGATCTGCTTCCGGTGACCGACACCGAGCGGGTGTTCAAGCTCATCCTCGACGACGTCTCCGAGGCGATCGCCATCGTCATCGAGCGCGAGAAACTCGCGTTCACCTTCAACAGTGCGACGACCTACAGGTTCGCCATGCCCACCGACCGCGGTGGGAGTGTCGAGAATCCGATCGCGGCGCTCCTGCATTCGCAAAAGCCCGCAAAACCAGGCACCGACCAAGAATACGCCGCGATGAGCCGCCTCACCCGGTGGGCAACGGGCGAAAAATCGATGTTGTATTACTGTGGTGACGGGCGCCTCACGCAGTTCGTGCTGAAGGGTGGAAAAGACATCACCCCCGCCGTCATCACGGAGGTGTACAAGAAACACCAGGTTCCATCCGACGCCTGTGATATCGTTCAGAAGCTGTTTCGCACGGGGATCATGAACAAGTGACGTTTTAGCAAGGCAGAGAAAGCCTGCGCGGCAAGGAGGTATCGAGTATGAAGAATGGCACAATCTGGCTGATGCTGGGAGCTCTTCTGTTTTTCTGTGCATCCGGCGCGCCGACCGCGCATGCTGCAAGCGCCTCGAACAATGGCATGACCTATATCATGCTGCCGTCGACGAATTCCGATCCGGCATATATCGTCAGACTGGAGCACAAAGATCCCTCGGGGGTGACGACTCCCCAAGCCCAGCTCTATGCGCCAGGCTCCTCGGGCTATCCGGCAGGCCAGTATTTCGGACTCGCCGTCAGCCAGGAACGTGATATATACCTTCTCCGCTCTCCCATTCTCGGAGAGAATGAAGGTTGGAGCCAGGCACCGGTCGGGTTCCTTCCCAATGCGAGCGACTATGCAACCGATTCCGATATTTTCCTCAGAATGATCGCCGGAGGCGAATGCGGTACATGGATAACCGTACATAACACCCAGTATTGGCAATCCAGTTACCCGATCGCCGGTACAACCTATCCCTATGCGCTTGTTGCAGGCGGTCCCAGCACCGTGAGGTATCTGGATCCCAACGGTTCCGGCTCCGCCCCTCAAGGTACGCCTATCTGGAGTGGTTCGGAAGGAAGTCCGAACCCGTCCGATTCCAGCAAATATATTCTCCCGTCTCACTGGGGAGGAATGTCCTATTACGCCTACGGCACCTCTCAACACCCGGATTACCCCTGGAAAGCGCTCGACGGCCGCGAAGATCCCGCCGGCTCAGGGATTTTCCGCCCGCTGGTTCTGGCAACGGAAGTTCCGCGAAAACATGGCCCCCCCGGATGGCAAACGGAGGGCACGATGTTCTCCTGCGTCGTCAAACGGGTCTACGAGAAACGCGATCGTTCGCTGACTCTCATGCGCGGATCCGACAATCCATTCTCGAGCCTTACGGACCAGTCAGGCGCGGTTTTGAGCGCCACCGATATCCGTGGAAACGAATACTTCGCACGCGCGTGCGGAGACAACTGTATCCCTGGTGGTTCAGGGCCCAGCGTCGCGATCGATTCGATGCTCGCCAATGTGAAGGTCGTGACCTCCACCCTCGGCCGCCGGTATGGGTTCAATCAAAAGGGTAAAATGGCCGGCCCGTATGCCGACGGCAAGCAGGCGGCTCTTCGTGTTGTCAGCGCCGCCGGCGAGTCCACGATCGACATGGCAAACACGGATGACACGGTTCATTCGAATATCACGAATGCCCCGTATCTCAACGCCAGAGGCATCAAGGCCAGCGAGATCAAGTCGTTCGGCATCTCCTCGAACTTCGAATCCACCGCCACCAGGGATTTCATCTACGGCTCGAAGGCAGACCTGTTCGCGATGCAGGATTCCTGGTGGGGAAAGGGCGGCATCGGGTACGAGTATTACAAGGACACCGGCGAGGTCTATAAACTCGACTATACGAATAATACGAACCCTTCGCCCGAGTATCTCGGTGTCCTGACCGGCAAGATCGACAGCATCGGCGTCGATGGCGACGGGTTCCTGTACATCATGACCACCGAAGATGACCTCAGCGATTTGGCCGTCACGGCGCTCGCTCCCACGGTCGACTCAATTCCCACCATCGGCTACGTCGTTCTGCCCAGCACGACGGAGTGGTATCGCCCGGTGGCGTTCACCGAGAGCACGAGCAGCATCATCGTTCCCGACTCTTCGAAGCAGAATAACGATTACCGTAAAGTTGTCTATTTCCAAGGCATTTCCAAGAAGGTCAGCAAGTATCCACCCTCGGCAGGCGGCGGTTCTCTGGCTACGCCGGTCACGGCCGGCCAGCTCTCCGGATATTATGCTGACGAATGGACCAAGAAGATCCGCTGGAATGGCACCGCTGCGAACTGGGAAGGCAGTTGGGACCTCGAGAATGAGGCCACACGAGATTCTGAGATACCGGGTGAACTCGCCGTCGTCAACATCGCGAAGCTTCCGGCTGTCTTCAATGAAATCGCCAGCGGTCCCCATATCTGCCGAGAGGATCGCCTCTCGTTCGATACCACTGTCGTCGAGAACACTGCGGTCAAATTCAAAGTCGAGGGATATAAACCCTACATCACGGATACGGACGGAACGACGCGCCGCAATCTCAAGTCTCTGGGAAGCTTTGGCTCGGTCTACCAGAACGTCAGAATCAATTATCTCCCGAACGCAGACGGTGAATACAACCATTGCGAGGATCCGGGAAACGAGGCCAGCGGATTCCCGACCAGCCTGTTCGAGGCAGATGGGTATCCGACGACGATCGTCTGGTATGCAGACCTGGTCGACGGAGACACAGCAGCCTCTCCCGTCATTGCCAGCATTGCTGTGGCCTCGGCTTCGGACGAGCCGTTCGACGGGGCTTTGTGCGACTGGAAATTCACGCCCCCACATCCGGGAAATTACGCCGTCTGGGCGAAGATCACCTACAATTACTTCAACTTCGCCGGCGCGAATCGTCCGACGGACCTGACTTCGGGCCAGCGAACCGTCCCGACCTCGAAGCGCCTCCTGCAGGTCGTTTCCAAGAAATCGATGCAAGCACCGCCGAGCCTGATCTCTGCGATCGACCTCGGGCCGGAGCGTAACTATCCGAACGCTTTCCAGAACTGCGCGGACTGGGTTGATCTTCCCGGGGGTGGAGCCCGCTACGATCTTCCCGAAGACGAGAAGATCGGCAGCCTCACCGTCACGTTCAAGGCCCAGTTTCTACGTGATGAAAACTACCGGTCCAACCAGTTGGCTTCGCTGACGACCTACGAAGGCATAGGCGTATGGGATTACAATACATATTGTACCAATTATAACAATAACGGTGAAACTCTGAACTTCACGCCGCTCGATATTCATGTTTACAACTTCGATGCAACCATCAGCAGCTATACCGATATCACCAAATACAACCCAGGATGGC
>JAGOCE010000233.1 GCA_017998915.1 Candidatus Ozemibacteraceae bacterium | reverse complement strand
TTCTAAACTCATGCTTCCCTTTTCAGCGTTTATCGATGTTTCAAGCTGGAAATCGGCTTATCCGAATACACATGATCCGATCCCCGATCCTTCGTTTTTCAGAAGTGGGAAGCATCACAAGGCACCCCACGAGCATCAGAATACCGTTCAGTATCGGAACGGCGATCGTGATGTTCCGCATGATCAATTTCGACGGCTCAACAGGCGATCCGTCGACGGATTCGATGCGCATACCGACGAACATCTTTCCAGGGCTCTGGCCGTCCTGGACAAGATCGCGAAGGAGCATCCATAGAGGGAACACGGTGTATAAGCCGATATCTCCAACGATTGGCATGAAGGCAGTGAATGGGAAAAGAACGAGAGAATAGAGAAAACCGTCGATGGTAATCCCGCACGCCCGTTTCGTGAAGGAAGCCGGCGGACGCGCGGGAGCAGCCGCAGGTTTCGGCCGCGGGACAGGGGCGCCGGGCTGCCCGGCCGGAGAAGCCCCGCGTTGCTGGGGATTGCCAGCAGGTGGGGCTCCCTTCTGTGAGGGGACCTCCCCTTCAGCAGAGGCAAGTGGAATTCTGTCGAATGGGCAGAGTTTGACTCCATCCGAAAATTGTTTTCCGCATTTTGGACACTTTTTCATTATCCCCTCCAACGATCGAATCCACTCCAGGAAACCGAATGCAACCTTCGATAAACACAAGGCTTTTTATCTTTTCATCCAATGAGCGAGGGATTGCGACACCCACCCTGGGAAGCCATTCCGCCGCATAAAATATATGAACAACTATTTCGACGTTTTCTCGAAAACCGTTTTTCGAAGTGACTATAGCATCCATCGTATTTTTTTCACAAGACCGATTTTCATCCGCAGATTCCCGAGGGCATGTACCAGTCTGAGCCGCGTTCTCGAGGCGAGCGTTCGGAACACCGGGATGGATGTTGTCAGGTATGATTCCCGGAATGACGGCGGTCGAGGAAGGTTTTGAGGATGAGGGCGGCCGAGACGGCGTCACGGATCTCGCGGCGCTTTTCGCGGCGCATGCCCGACTCGATCAGGCTGGTCACGGCCATGTTCGTCGTGAAGCGTTCGTCGATGAACTCGATCGGCACCCTGACCAGCGGCTGAAGCCGCTCGACGAAAGCCCTGACGATACGCGAGGCCTCGCCGTGCTCTTCGCCATCGAGCGAAAGGGGCAGACCCACGACGAGGCCGTCGGCCTCTTCGGTCTCAACGAGCCGGGCGATCGCTGCCGGCGCATCTTTTCCGGCGGGTACGACCGAGTGCGGAGACGCGGCGATTTCGAGCCGGTCGCAGCTCGCCACGCCGATACGCTTGCTGCCCACATCCAGGGCTATGAACTTCATGTGTCCCCCCTGCACGCCGCCGATTGCGAAGAGCGACCGCGCTCATTCAGCGACAAATTGTCAATATCACTCACCATACAACGCAGGGGCGGGTTTGAAACCCGCCCCTGCGAAACCACGGTTCTATTTCTTGCGAATCTGCGACGCGGGGTCAGGCCGAGGCGCCGAGCGATGAACCGATGAGGGCCTCGGCGGCCTTGAGGGCCTCGTCGATCTTCGCGGGCTCCTTCCCGCCCGCGGTGGCCATGTCGGGCCGGCCGCCGCCGCTTCCGCCCGCGATCTTCGCGATCTCCTTGATCAGCTTGCCTGCGTTCAGGCCCTTGCCGACGAGGTCCTTCGAGATTTTCAGCACGAAGGTCGCCTTTTCGCCGCCGCCCGCGAGCAGGCAGAGCACGTTTTCGCGGCTGCCGACGAGCTCGTCGGTCATCTGCTGTAACTCAGGGGCCCCCATGCCGTCGATCCGAGCAATGATGGCCTGGGCGCCACCGATGACGCGCACCGACTGGCGAGCCTTCTCGACCTGGCCCTTCGCATCGCTCTTGCGGGCCGCCTCGATCTCTTTTTCGAGTTCGCTCACGCGAGACACGAGTTTCTCGGCCTTCTGCAGGAGGCTCTTCGGATCGCAGTCGAGGACCTTGGCGAGGTCTCGGGTTTCCTGTCGCATCGTCTGGAGGCGCGCATACGCGCCGGCGCCGGTCACTGCCTCGATGCGGCGCACGCCGGAGGCGATCGACGACTCGCCCAGGATCGCGAACATCCCGATTTCCGAGGAGTTGGAAATATGCGTT
This sequence comes from Candidatus Ozemibacteraceae bacterium, assembly GCA_017998915.1. GTDB lineage: Bacteria > Muiribacteriota > Ozemobacteria > Ozemobacterales > Ozemobacteraceae > MWAR01. Next base: position 4,418 of record JAGOCE010000233.1, on the reverse strand, counting down.
CCGCCGCAGAGTTCCTTCGAGTAGTCCCCCACCCTGACCAGACGCACGACGTCGCCGTATTTCTCGCCGAAGAGGGCCATGGCGCCGAGCTTCACGGCTTCATCGTAGCTGGTCTCGACGGTGTTCACCGGCAGGCTTTCGAGCACGCGGTCGTTGACCCGCTGTTCGATGGTTCCGAGGGTCGCGGGGTCGATCGACTGGAAGTGGGTGAAGTCGAACCGAAGCCGGTCGGGGTCGACGGCCGAGCCGGCCTGCTTCACGTGACCGCCGAGAAGTTCCTGGAGGGCCTTGTGCAGCAGGTGGGTGGCGGTATGGTTGCGCATCGTCGCGCGGCGCGAGACAGTGTCGACGTGCAACTCGACCTGGTCGCCCTTGCCGAAGCGGGCGGCGCCGACCCATCTGCCTCGATGGATGAACACGTCCTCGACCTTGTCGGTCGTGTGAACGGCGAATTCGGCGCCCTTGCCCCGAATCACGCCGTGATCGCCGATCTGGCCGCCCGATGCGGCGTAAAACGGCGTGCGATCGGTGATGACGAGCAGCTCGTCGCCGGCTTCGACCACGTTCAGCACCTTGCCGGTGTCGGTCATGGTCGCGTAGCCCGTGAAAACGGTTTTTCCGTACTCGGCCGGGTTGATGGCGCTGAAGTTCACGAACGCGGAGACGACGTTGGCACGGCCACGCTCGCGCTGCTTTTCGAGCTCGGTATTGAACCCGGTTTCGTCGACGAGAAGCTGTTCTTCTTTGCAGATCTCGCGGGTCAGATCGAGCGGGAAGCCGTAGGTGTCGTGCAACTGGAAGGCGCGCGCGCCATCGAGCTGTTTCGTGCCGGCCTTCTTCAGGTCGGCGATGTAGCCGTTCAGCATCTCGCTGCCGGTCTTGAGCGTCTGGAGGAACCGCTCCTCTTCGCTCTTCACGACGCGGGTGACGAGTTCGAGGTTCTGCCCGACCTCGGGGTAGGCCTCCATGATGCGGGCGACGGTCGGAACGATCGTGTGCAGGAAGGGCTCTTCCTGGCCGAGGTATTTGTAGCCGAACCGGGAAGCGCGGCGCAGGATCTTTCTGAGCACGTAACCACGGCCTTCATTGCCCGGCAGCGCGCCGTCGGCGATCGCGAACGAGAGGGCGCGGACGTGGTCGGCGACGACCTTCAGCGCGGTGCGGGTCTTGCCGCCCTCTGCGAAGTGCTTGCCGGTGTGCGTCTCGACGGCGCCGACGATGCCCGAGAAGACGTCGTTCTCGAAGTTGTCGAGCTTGCCCTGGAGGATCGCCGCGAGGCGCTCGAGGCCCATGCCGGTATCGATGTTCTTCTTCTTGAGCGGCGTGAGGGCGCCGTCCTCGGCGCGGTTGTACTGCGTGAACACGAGGTTCCAGAACTCGAGATACCGCGGACAGTCGCAGCCGGGGGCGCAGTCGGGAGATCCGCAGCCAATGCCGGGGCCCTGGTCGATGTAGATCTCGGAGCAGGGGCCGGACGGGCCGACGCCGATCGTCCAGAAGTTGTCCTTGTCGCCGAGGGTGATGATATGGTCGGAAGCGACGCCGATGCTCTTGTTCCAGATTTCGCGCGCCTCGTCATCGCTGTGATGCACGGAGACATACAGCTTCTTCGTGTCGAGGTTCACGACCTTCGTGATGAACTCCCAGGCCCAGGCGATCGCGTCTTTCTTGAAATAATCGCCGAAGCTGAAGTTGCCGAGCATCTCGAAAAAAGTGTGGTGGCGGGCCGTATACCCGACGTTCTCGATGTCTGTCGTGCGGAAGCACTTCTGGCAGGTGGCGGCGCGCTTGAGATCGGTCTTGAGGCCGAGGAAATACGGTTTGAAGGGGGCCATGCCGGCGCTGTTGAAGAGCAGCGTCGGGTCGTCCTGCGGGATCAGCGAAAAAGAGCCGCGAACGTAGTGTTCGTGACCCTTGAAGAAATCGAGAAACTTGGATCGGACGGTTGCGGTGTTCATGCGGTCGCTCCTGGTCGGGTTCGAAGAATATGTTTCATTATACAGTTATTCGTATTTTGCATTGAGCACCCGCGAGTAGACGCGGGTCACGAAGGTCCTGGTCTTGACCGGCACGCCGGCCTTGTCGTACAGCTCGTTCATCGAGAGCTGCACCTCGATGCCGCGCACCTTCGACAGGTCGCTCAGGCTGTTCCCGGGGTTCGTGGGGAAGTAGTAATGCGGAGCCAGGTATTTCTGGTAGTTGTCGAGGCTCTCGCCGTTCTCGCGGTTCCGGAAGATGGCGCCGTCGGTGCCCCAGATCTTGAGGTAATCGAGCTGTTTGGTCACGATCGCGCGCTTGATCTTTCCCTTTTCCTGGCGGTAGATGATCTTCTGGGCGCCCGGAGAATCTTTATACCGGTCGGGCCCCTCGTACGACCAGGTGACGGTGGTCGTGCCGTCGCCGATGCGCTGCGGCACCTCGATGGTCATCGAAAAGAACAGGGCGTTGTCCTCGGCGAACAGGTTGCCGCGAAACACGGTGTCGAGGCTGACGAGCTTCGTCATCTCGCGCAGGTCGCGCTCGATGAGCATCAAAAACTCGCGGGCCTCGTGCAGGGTGTCGAGCGACTGTCGCTGGCGCTCGAGGCTGACGAACGTGCGGTTGAGGAACAGGTAGCCCGTCACGAGCACGATGCCGAACAGCAGGAGCGAGATCATGACTTCGACAAGGGTGACGGCGCGGCGGGTCGGGCGATGTGTATATTTCATGATATTCATTTCCTTCACGGCTTGGAGGTCGGCAGCGAAGGCGTGAACGAACTGTTCAGGCCCGAACCGAGCGTTTCATCGGAAAGGATCGTCGCGAGCTCGAAGGATTTCTCCTTTCCCTTCCTGTTGCCGGTGCCCGGCACGGACTCGGTGAAATACACGATCGCCCGGATGCGGATTCGGCGCTTTTGCAGCTCGTAATCGGGCGAACCGGCGTCGGGGTCGACGTTCGGATAGAACGAGAGGCGTGCCTCGCGGGTGTACTCGACGCCGGGCGAGTTCCAGGTGCCGTTCGCCTCGCGCGGCGTGACGTACTCCTTGAACGGCCCGTCGATCGGGTCGGGGGCGGAGAGCTCGATGAGCTGTCGGAGCTGGGCGAACGGCCGGCTCTTGAACTCCTCGATCTTGAGCATGGCGAGGTTGGCCGCCACGACTTCGTTGATGCTCTTGTAGGTGACCTTTTCCGAAATTCCGAACAGCAGAATGATCGGGAGCATCACCAACGAAGCGATCGAAAGCGCGACGAGTATTTCCACGAGCGTGATGCCCCTTCCGCGAGCCCGGGAAGAAGATTCGCGCGATTCAGGCAAATTTCGTGCCGAAGACGCTAACGTCGCCTGCAGTTCATGCCGATGAGAATCGTGGAATACCAGAGAACGAAGCGAGGAAACAAACATGAAGATAGACCGAAAGCACATGGGCCTGATCCTGGCCTCCTTCATAGCCTTGTCATTCAACAGCCACTTCGCCCAGGCCGCCAAGAAAACGCAGGAAATCCTGCAGCCGGCGAAGGTGTATGCCTTCAAGAAAACAGCCACCGCGTACGTGCCTCTCGCCGAAGTGAAAGACCTGCCCGTGGTGGTCAAGAAGACCGGTGTCAGAATCGATCGACGCAACCTGTATATCGGGGGATATGTGGTCAACACCTCGAACAAGACCGTGTCGCACGTGAGGATCTTCCCCACGTTCGTGAGCAAGCCCCGAAACTCGGCCAATCTGTCCGCTCAGTTGAACCATGACGAACTCAACCTTTCTCCGAAGGAAACGCGCCGCTTCGTGATCATGCGCCCGATTTCAGAGGTGAAGACCCTGCTCGAGAACAATGTTCCGGTGGCCGAAAACTGCGTTCTCAATTGCCGCCTTCTCTAGCCTCGAGCCGCCCGACCTCGGCGATAACGCGATCCCACTCAGGCCCCTGCTCTGCAGGGGCCTGTTCCTTCATCAGCTGAAACGCCGCCAGATACGACTCCTTGGCTTTCAGCTTCATGTTCTTGCGGGTATACACGTCTCCCAGGTTCTGGAAGGCGTAGACCAGAATATCGAGATTTTCCCGCTTTCCGCCCGATTTCAGGAGCTGTTCGCGAAGCAGCCCCTCGAGCTTGAGAACGCCGAGATTGTCGGACGCGTCGAGAGCCATGACGGCGTCTTTCAACTCGAGGGCGATGGGCGACGACCGCTGGCGCTGGAAATCGCTCTGCTCTTTTTCCTGCTCGTCCGCGAGACGCCTGCCCGCCTCGTATTTTTCGATGGCGAAGCGGCGGCGGCGGTCGCGGTGACTCTCGGTCTTCGTATCGACGCCCAGCACGCGGATCGTTTCGCTGGGAAGGCCGAGCTCGACGAGTTCGTCCTCGTTTCTCTCGAGTGACGACGAGGTTTTGCGCCAGAGGTTCGAGCCTTTGAGAAACGAGAAATATCCGCCGCCTTTTCCGG
>JAGOCE010000232.1 GCA_017998915.1 Candidatus Ozemibacteraceae bacterium | reverse complement strand
CGATGCGCGCACCCGCGTCTCCCGTCCGACCGGCAGTGGCCGCCGGTATCTGACCTGCATTTCGGCCGTCAGGCCCATCACGCCGCGGCCGAACAGACAGTGGGTCATGGCCGCGTCGAGCAGTGCAGCGATGGCGCCGCCATGCACGATCTGGTGATATCCCTCGGGGGAAAGCCCCTCTGGCAATGTCCCGTGCAACACCCCTCCTTCGTCGAACCGCCAGAGAGACGGGTCGAACCACGGCTCGGCAAACGGTTTTCCAAGCGAACCGCTCGCCTCCGCAGCGAGGCAATGAGCGCGTGCCGTCTCGAACGTCAGGTTCGCGGCTCTTCCCAGTTCGCTCATCGTTCGGCCTTCGGAAGATTCAAGATCGACGCTCCGGCAGCAACCAGGCCGCTCTCGGTCACCCGGCAGAAGACACCCAGCGTCGGCAGCAACCGGAAGCCCTGGAACGAGCAGTGGTGCGGCAGGATTTCCTTCCCGATCTGCACGACCTCCAGCACTGCCGTATCGCCGACGCGCAGGCGGTCGCCTGGCGTCAGCCGGCTCAGGTCGATGCCGCGGGTCAGGATGTTCTCGGCGAAGTCACCGGGGCCGGCCCGAAGGCCGTGAACGGCGTTGAACGCCTCGACATGTTCGACCTGGAGCAGGCTCACCTGCCGCCCCGTGCCGGCATGCCCGTCGTTCTCGATGCCGAGCCCTGCGACAAAGCGGGCCTCCGGAACAGGCGCCTTTGCCGTGCCCACACCTTCGGAACAGGAGACGGCGGAGATCAGCCCCTTGTCAGAACAGTGCCGGGGTGAAAGCGGAATGACATTATCAGCGTTCTTCATCATGACCGTTACGTTCAACAATTCTGTTGATCAAGACAAAGATATGAGCATAAGTTCATAATGTCAACTGTTTTATTACGACCGCCCGCTTGACAGCCAGGAAGTATATCCCCATGCGGAAGAGCTATCTCCCAGAACTAATTCTGAGCGATCGAGTCTTCCTTAGCAGCCGTATTTCAGAGACGTTCAGGCAGCCGATGCGGTATACTCACGACACACGAAGATCATGGGGCTAGGAACGAGTATGCGAAGGGTTTCCTCCGACGAACTGCGCAAGCGTCTCGACCTGTTCGAGGAAGCCTGCGTCAGAAGGGGCGTCAGGCTGACGGCTCAGCGGCTGACGGTGTTCACCTGCCTCGCCCGCTCGCCGGCGCACCCCGACGCGGAACTGCTCCATCGCGAGGTGGTTCGACATCTGCCGCGCATCTCGCTCGATACCGTCTATCGCAACCTCTGGCTGTTCGTGGAAATGGGCGTCGCCGGCGTCCTCACCCCCTCGCACGGGCGGCACCGGTTCGAGGTGCGGTTCGAGCAACACCATCATTTCGTCTGCCGGAGCTGCGGCACCGTGGCCGACGTCTCCGCCCCGGCCCTCGACCGGCTTCCGCGGCCCGAAACGCTCGCGGCCCTAGGCGAGGTCGAGGCCGCCACGGTCGAGTTTCGCGGCCTGTGTCGCGCCTGCCTCAAATCCTCCCAAACAAAGCTCCGCGCTCACGCCACAAAATGACGGCAGGAGGCCATCGGGACACGGATAGCCCTGTATCGGCATCTGCCCGTCATTGGCGGGTGCGGAGGGCGGGGTTGAAACCCACCCCTACAGAAGTATAGCCATTGCTTTTTTGTGTCTTCGTGTCTCCGTGGTGAAATGATCTCCGTGTCTCGGTGTCTCCGTGGTGCGTTGTCGCTGGAAACATCGTGACTACTGAAAAACAGCAACCCCGGCGAAGCGCGGGCTTCACCGGGGCGGTTGTCAGGACGGGGAGATTACCTGGGAACGTCGCTGAGCGGGATGCCGAGGGCGTCGGCGACGCCCTTTCCGTAGGCGGGGTCGGCTTTCAGGCAGTTGCCGATGTGGCGGATCTTGATCTCGCGCGGGGCGTCGCCCATGGCGCGGGCGGTGTTCTCGAAAAGCCGCTGCTGCTCGTCGGGCTTCATGAGCCGGAACAGCTTGCCGGGCTGGGAGTAGTAATCTTCGTCGGTGCGGTGATTCCAGTGGTCGGCCGCGCCGTCGAGCTCGAGCGGCGGTTCGGCGAAGTCCGGCTGCTGCTGCCACTCGCCGTAGCTGTTCGGCTCGTAGCCGAGCGTGCTGCCGTGGTTGCCGTCGACGCGCATCGCGCCGTCGCGGTGGTAGCTGTGGAACGGGCACCGCGCCATGTTGACGGGGATGAGGTGATGGTTCACGCCGAGGCGGTACCGCTGCGCGTCGCCATACGAGAAGAGGCGCCCCTGCAGCATCTTGTCGGGCGAGAATCCAATGCCGGGAACGACGTTCGCCGGGTTGAACGCCGACTGCTCGACTTCGGCGAAGTAGTTTTCGGGGTTCTTGTTCAGCTCGAGCACGCCCACTTCGATCAGCGGGTAATCCTTGTGGAACCAGACCTTCGTGAGATCGAAGGGGTGGTAGGGGCATGTAGCTGCGTCCTTCTCGGGCATGATCTGGATGAACAGCTTCCAGCGCGGGAAGTCACCCTTCTCGATGCTCTCGTACAGGTCGCGCTGGTGGCTTTCTCGGCACTTGCCGACGAGCGCCTCGGCTTCCTGGTCGGTGAGGTTCTTGATGCCCTGCTGGCTGCGAAGGTGGAACTTCACCCAGAACCGCTCGTTCTTCGCGTTGATCAGGCTGAACGTATGACTGCCGAACCCATGCATGTGCCGATACGTCGCGGGGATGCCGCGGTCGCTCATGACGACGGTGACTTGGTGGAGCGCCTCGGGAAGCGACGTCCAGAAGTCCCAGTTGTTCTTCGCGCTTCGCAGGTTCGTGCGCGGGTCGCGCTTGACGGCATGGTTCAGATCGGGGAACTTCAGCGGATCGCGCAGGAAGAAGACCGGCGTGTTGTTCCCGACGAGATCCCAGTTGCCTTCCTCGGTGTAGAACTTGACGGCGAAGCCGCGGATGTCGCGCTCGGCATCGGCCGCACCGCGTTCGCCGGCGACGGTCGAGAAGCGCACGAACAGTTCGGTCTTCTTGCCGATCCCGGAAAATATCTTCGCCTTTGTATATTTTGTGATATCGTGCGTGACGGTGAAACAGCCGTAGGCGCCGGAGCCCTTGGCGTGCATGCGCCGTTCGGGGATGACCTCGCGGTCGAAGTGGGCGAGCTTTTCCAGGAACCAGACGTCCTGCAGCAGCTGCGGGCCGCGCGGGCCGGCGGTCAGGACATTCTGGTTGTCGGGCACGGGCGCCCCGGCGTTGGTGGTCAGTTTTTTCTTCTCGTCCATGGATTCTCCTCTTCCGTCTATGTTCGTCCGGCATCTCTCGGCCGCTCCCGGCCTGCCGGATCGTTTCAGACGTTCAGTATACCAGAATCATTCCGATATAGGAATAATTCTTATATTCTGGCAAATCGGTCGTCGGCCAGGACGGTCCCCTCGCGCCTGAGACGGTCGGCGTACCAGCCGATCCGGTCGGCGTCGCGGGCGTCGAGCGATGGAATATATGGCTTGATATCCAAAAGTGGCGTGCCGTCGAGCATATCGACCCCGGCGACCTCGAGGACGCTCCCGCGCATGGCGATCAACCGGACGACCGAGAGGCCGATCGGGTTGGGCCGCTTCGGGGCGCGGGTGGCGAAGATGCCGTGTTCGACGGTGTCGAGGTAGGGCTTCACCCGCAGGGCGCCGGCTCCAACGCCGTGAAATGCATAGATCAGGTGCAGATGGCTGAACCCCTCGATGTCGAGAAGGCCGTCCGCATACTCGGGAAACAGCTCGATCGTTCCCGTTTCCCCGTCCGCCATGCTGGCCTGGATCGGCGTTCCCTCCTGGCTCGTGAACCGCGTGCGGATGACGCCGATCTGTTTGAATGCGAATGTTTCGGGGTTCATCGTGTTTCTCCTCATGGGTTCACCTCCGGGTGGGGCTCACACCCGCCCCTACGGTGTGATTTATAGCGTTTATTATTATTAACATCATTCAGGCCCATTCCGTTTCACTACGGTTTATCTTGGCACATCCCTGTCCACTTCAGCCCATCGAGGGCGGGGTGCATCGTGATGCGCAGGAAAAAAGCCTCGGATATCCTCGTCGCCATTGCTTCTTGGTTGTGGTATGCTGAATGGGTTCACCATTTTGAGCATATGATAACATATTCGGAGATCGCCGATGGCCAGGCCGCATTCATGCAGGAAAATTTCCGGGAAACCCGTTGCCGGGGTCTTCAAGCCGGCCGGTATCCCGGCACGCGATCTGGAAACCCTTATCCTGACGCTCGATGAGTTCGAGGCGCTGAAACTGGCTGACCTCGAAGGGAAATATCAGGAAGAAGCCGCGCGGCTGATGCATGTTTCGCGGCCCACGTTCGGCCGCATCATCGAGTCGGCCCACCGCAAGATCGCCGAAGCCCTCGTTTTCGGCAAAGCTCTTCGCATCGAAGGCGGCCCTGTCGCCGTCACATCCGACACACCACCATCACACAAGGGGGAATCCATGAACATCTGCATTCCAATCGTCGAGGATAAGGGCATTCAAAGCCAGGTGAACGGCCATTTCGGCTCGACGCCGTTGTTCCTGATCGTTAATACCGAGACGCTTTCGACTCGCGCCATCGTGAACACCAATGCACAGCATTCTCACGGCATGTGCCAACCCCTCGCAGCGCTGAGCAGTGAAAAGCTCGACGCCATCGTCGTCGGTGGGATCGGCATGGGCGCCCTCAACAAGCTTCGTGCCGCCGGCATCAAGGTGTATATGGGCCGCCAGACGACGGTCGAGCAGGTCATCACCGAGTTCAAGGCAGGCAAGCTCAACGAAGTCACCCCCCAGACCGCCTGCGCTCATCACGGCCAGGAGCATGACCACGGTCACGGCCACCAACACGAACATACGCCCAAGAAGTGACATGTCCTTCGATTTCCCAAGGCGACTCCCATCATCTGCGTCATCTGCGGATAACGCCCCCAGGTCTTCCCGGCATTGCACCTGAGAGTCGCGGACAGTTCGAGATTTTGCAGAAACCCTCTTGACTTTTCGCGCCCTTCGTCGTAGAATAACCCTACCACATGGGGCTGTGGCGCAGTTTGGGAGCGCGCCTGAATGGCATTCAGGAGGCCGTCGGTTCGAACCCGATCAGCTCCACCGGTAGAAATCCTCACCAGACGAGTTTCTCGATTGGTGAGGATTTTTCTTTTCCGAAAGCACAACCAAGGATACCAGCCATGACATCGGGCATTCACCTGGAGAACCGCCTTGTCCGTGCATGATTCCCCTACGAAAGAGGGATTTCGGCCGCCACCCCCTCCTGACCGTTCCAGGCACTTTTTCCTGTATGCCGTTGCCCGCAGCCTGGAAATGGGAATCCCTCCCGCGGTGCAGTTCACCGTCGCTCTGCTCGCCGGGGCCGAAGAGGGCGGCCGATTCTTCCCGCTGATGGCGGTCGCGATGATTCTCTTTGCCATGGCCGACCTCGGAGTATCACGCGCTCTTCCGGCTCTGGCCGGCAACCGCTCCGAAGATGGCTCGCCACGACTGCCCGAGATTCTCGGCTGGCGCTGGCTGGCCGGCATGCTGACGGCCGCGGGAATTCTCCTCCTGCCGGTCAGCCTTCTTCGCCCCTGGGGAATCGAGTCCGGCGTCCAGTGGCCTCTGATCCTGTTCTTGGCAGGGCGCCTCCAGCTCACCGCCTGCCAGGGCTTCCGCCTTGGGCGTGCTGACTTTCGAGCCCTGGCGCGAGGCGGCATCGGCCAGGCAGCCGTCCTCTGCCTCTGCCTGGCCGGGGTCTGGAGCGCGGGAGCGCTAAACGCCGTGAACGCGCTGACGGCAACAGGGCTGTCAGCCTGGGCCGGCGTCTGGCTTCTTCACGACAGCCGGATCTGGCCGAAACAGTCCCGTTCCCTGCTCTTCCTCCCCTTCAGCTCCGCCGGCCGAGTGGCCGCGCGTCAGGTGTTTCCTCTCGCCTGGGCATCCGTCTCGGGCAGTCTGTATCCACGCCTGGATGCGCTGATCGGCGGCTGGTTCCTGAGCCACGCCACCCTGGGAACCTATGCCCTGCTCGATGCCGCATATCGCCTTCTGCTCGCCCCCGGCGGCATGGCTGCCCAGACAGTGTTTCCCGACTTGCGGGCAGCGGCTGACCGTCATTCACCGGGCGAACTGCAAGCCGCCCTGGGCTGGTATTTCCGCGCAGGCGGCCAATTGGGAGCGGTGGTCGTCTTTCTAGGCGGCCTGGCGGTCTGGCATCTCTCCAGGATCGATCCGATTGCCGTTCTGCCGGCGCTTGCTTTTGCGTTCAGCCTGCCCCTTTCGATTCCCAACGCCATTCTTCCACCCCTATGGTTGAGCATGGGATGGCTGGACGAATGGGCCGTCTATGCGGGCCTGGTGACGTTTCTGCGCCTGGCGGCCGGGGCCCCTGCCTGTGCCTTGTGGGGAAGCGCCGGCCTGGCCTGGACGCATTTTGCCCTCGAAGCCTCTGCCTGCGTGGGTTTCTGGCTTATCTGGCGCCACCGCAGGAAGCAACTGTGGGCGGCAAGCTCTCCTGCCGGTCCCGTTTGAATCCTCGGCGCCAAGCTCAGTTT
>JAGOCE010000231.1 GCA_017998915.1 Candidatus Ozemibacteraceae bacterium | reverse complement strand
TTTTCATACGTATGCCTCGCTCTGATTCACGGTTGGCAATGATGCCGAGAACGGGATTAATCAACTCATTATACTCATACCGTGGAAACCGCGCTCTGGTTTTCCGGAATTTTCCCCGGCACTGAACCGCCCGGCGGCGCCTTGCAAAAGGAACTTCGATGCGGTACACTGACAAGAACACCGCGATGCGGCAGGGGTTGTGTTGCCGGTGAAGTCGTTGAAGATGTTGAAAGGAACAAGAACATGCGCACAGTGAACAAGAACAGCCTCGTCGCGGTCCATTACACCGGGACGCTCGAAAACGGAGAAATTTTCGACAGCAGCGAGGGACGTGATCCCCTTCGCTTCCAGGTCGGCCAGGGCCACGTCATTCCCGGCTTCGATCACGCACTGCTCGGAATGAACGTCGACCAGGAGCGCACCGTCACCATCCCGCCGGCAGACGCCTACGGCGATCGCGACGAGAAGCGCGTCTTCACGATCGAACGCAAGGGCACCGAGTGGAACTTCGAGCCTGCCGTCGGCCTCCAGCTGGCGCTCCAGACTCCCGAAGGGCATCACATGCCGGCCGTCATCAAGAAGGTCACCGAGACGCACGTGACCCTTGATCTGAACCATCCCCTGGCCGGCGAAGCCCTGACCTTCAAACTGCGGGTCGTCGACATCCTCGAAGAGGGCGAACCCGGCAGCGAAGCCTGGGCGAATGCCGACGAAGGTTGCTGTGACGACGGCTGCTGCGGTGGCGAGCATGAGGGCGGCTGCTGCGGCGCCCACGACCACGGTGACGGCCACGGTGGCCATGGCGGTTGTGGTGGTTGTGGCGGCCACTGAGTCACATTATATACAACGAACGGTATAGCATCTTTAGAAACCCGGCCGGATCTCACGGCCGGGTTTTTATAATTTAACGAATAAAATAGAATTCACGGTTGCCAGGGTGCGCCAAACAGTCTCTGTCGAATCGGTCGGGTTCAGCCCGGGATGGGGGAGGAGGCGCCGGCGGTGGCACGGGCATACTGGGCGAGGGCGGATTTAAGCTCGGAGAGGGCCGGCGGGAGGTTCGCGGCGAGGCGGGAGGCCACGGTGGCGTTTCCCGGGCGGGCCAGGAGAAGTTCCGCGAGCAGGTCGAGCACCGTTTCGACGTCGCCCTGCTTGGCCTTGAGCTGGATCATGGCGCTGTAGAGATTCATGGACGGCTCGCGAAGGTTGAACAGGCGGTCCAGCAGCTGGTCGGCGGGGCCGCCCCGGCTCGAGTGCGCCAGTTCAAGGCAGGCATCAAGCAGGGCGCCATACGTGTCCCGAACCTTGTGGCCAAGCCGTTCGGCTCGGGGGAGGTCTCCGATGCGCATGGCAAGCCGGTATGCGTCGAGCAGGTCGGCCAGGACGCCTGGCTGTTCGGCAAGGCAGCCCTCGATGAGCGAAAGGGCCGGTGCGGCGCGGTTCATGCCGGCGAGCACGGCGGCCAGCATGCGGCGGGCCGCGCGGGAGGTAGGATGCACCTTCACGTGGTGTTCGAGGGTTTCGATCGAGGCGTTCGTATCGTTCGCGGTCCCGCTCAGTTTTTCGAAGAGCTCCGGGAGCGAAGGGTCGCGCAGGACGAGAGGGCCGGCGATGGCTGGAGGCCTGCGGCGGCGGGCTTCCCGGGAGAGCGAGAGCGACAGTGGGTGGTCCGAGCGCAGGGTCGGTGGTTGGAGCCGCATCAGCTGGCCGAGGGCATGACAGGCTGAGAGCACCGGTATCGGCGATGGGATGAGGAGCATCCGTGTCAGCAGGGGGACGACCTCGAGCTGGCCAAGCTGGAAAAGGCCCTTCGCGGCGGCGGCGCGAACTCGGGGGGCGGGATCGCGGAGGCCGTTCGTCAGGTAGGGAACGGCGCCGGGGCCGCTGAACAGCATCGTCTCCATCAGATTTGCCCGCACGCGCGGGTCGGGGTGGTCGGAGAAGCGCGCCAGGACGAGCAGACGTGAGCTGCCGATGCGGCGGAGAGCCCCGAGCAGCGATGCGAGGACGTGCGGATGCTCAGGCTTCTCGAGACTGGCCAAGATGATGTCTTCGGAGGCCTGGCCGAGCAGACCGGCCAGGACCGCTGTCTGGCTGCGCAGGAATGGGTCGGACGCGTCGAGCAGTCGCCGCAGGGTCGGCAGGAGACGCTCGGTGATTGCCGTCTGGGGTGCGGCTTTCGGAAGCAGCCGGCGGAGCGAGAGGAGAAGCGCCCGCAGGACGTCGCCGTGCCGCTCGCGCGCGATCTGCTCGACAAGAATTGGGATGGCAGGCGCCGGGGGGAGGCCGCCGAGGGCGTCTGCTGCAAGCGCGCGATGGGCGGCATCGTGGCGTCGCATCATCTCTTCGAGTTTCGACAGCGCCTCCATCGAGCCGAGTGGCCACAACACCCGTGCCGCTTCGGCGACGACCGATGGATCGGGATCGGCAAGAAAGGGTGTCAGGGCTGCTGATCGCTGCTGCGCGGGAACGGCGAGACCGGCGGCGGCGGCGATCGCGGCCTTTCGCACGCGCGAGTCGGCGTGGGTGAGATGGGCCGTGAGGAGCTTCCAGACCTCGGGGCGGCCGGTGCGGGCGACGAGAGGCAGCAGATATGCCTTTCGGACCGGCTCGGCCGTATCGGCGACGAGGGAGAGCAGAAGCAGGAAAACGCGCTTCCCTCCGCAGGTCAGCAGAGCTCGGGCCGCCTCGGCCGCGACGCGCGTCGAGGGCGCGCGGACCAGGGGAAGAACACGTTCGGCAAGCTCGGGCTGGGGGAACGCCTGGAGGGCAAGGAGCGCGGGGATGCAACGGGATTCGTCGCCGTCGGCGAGCAGGCGGGCGATGCGTGAGGCCCGAGACCCGGAACGCAGGGCCGCGCCGAGCAGAAGGGCCAGGGATGCCGAATGGTCGCTGGCTCCGCCCCCCTCCTGGATGAGGGGGAGTTGGGGCGGTTCGCTCCATATTGGGGCTTCCAGCGGTGCTTCGTCGACCGCAGATGCCGTCAGCCGGTCGAGCAGTAAGTCGGAAACGCCTCCCGGTGCGAAGGCCAGAGCCTGGATCGCGGCGGCTCGGAGGGGCAAGGGACCGCTTGCTGCGCGCTTCCCGAGCAGGTCGATCGCTTCACCGAACATGTCACGCCAGGCTTCGTCCATCAAAGGCGGCGGCGGGCAGAGGCGCCGCAGGCCCAGAAACGCGGGAAGGGCGAGCGCCGGATCAGGGCTGAACAGGTGCTCCTCGAACAGCTCGCGGTCGATCGCCAGCGGCGCCCGGGCGAGCTCAGCGAGAGCGAGCCGGCGTATCCAGGGGTCCTGGTCGGTTGCGAGCTCCCTGGGTTGTTTGAGCCAGCCCTCGTCGGTCATTTTATATATAGTACCATTTATATATATTTCAGGGCAGCGCGAGCAGCTCGAGCGCGTGGACGCGGGCCAGAAACTCGTCGACGGCACCGAACTGGAATGGCCACAGCATCTGTGCCAGACGGTTGAGAAGGGCAATACCACCATCGCGGACGGCGGCCGGGTTCGAGGCAAGTATGACGCATTCGCGGTCTGCGCGCTTCTGGTCCATGGTTTCGGCCGCTTTCAGATAGTCACGCACCGCCTGGCGCAGCAGCTGTGGATCGCGCGTGCGCTGCTTGAGCAGTTTGAGGGCGCGGGCATACAGCCCTTCGTGCTTGAGGGCGATCATCGGCTGGCGCAGGGCGACGTGCATGAGGTTGTGAGCGATAAGGAACTCCTTTTCTGCAGGCCCCGCCGCTTGCCGCCACAGGGCGGTCGTGATGACGATCGGCCCGCCGGGGAAGGGAATGTCTGCGGGGACGGAACTGTCGATGATCGTCACGGAATACGGCAGGGTTGGGCGGGGACATTTCGACGAGAAGTCCGCCACGATCCGGCGAATGAACTCGTCGTCGGCTGCGGCCGGCAGAATGACAGCCGCGCTTGCGGCCATTGGATCCGCGCTGTGAGCGACTTCCGCAATGAAACCGTCGGCGAGAAGCTGGCCAATGGCGATCTCGGCACGACTCTCGTCGAGCAGACGCGACAAGTAGCTGGAAAGCGGATTCCGCGCCGATGCCTCCGGCGCGGATGCGAAAAGGAGGAGTATCGCAAGCAGGGCCGTGCCCCCGGCCTTCCGAAGGGTGTGCCCGATCACGCGTTTCACCGTCATGTCGCAACTCCAAAATACCGGCTGCGCAACGAGTCGCACCGGAAGAGATTTCCTTGTTTATACCCCATTTCAGGCCGTATCACAAGAAATCGCGGCACCGAAGACGACGCATCACAGAGTCGCGGAAGAAGGTTCTTGAAAAGCAGAGCGCTCTGCCATGGCGTCGGGTCGGTTCGCGAACCGCACCCAAGAAAGTATATATACTAATATAATTACACCCGTGTCGATTTCACCGAGGCGAGAATCCGAGCGGCTTCATCGGCAGGCAGGTTGCCCTGGCGGCAGAAGGCATTCAGCAATTGTTGCTCGGCATCGCTCATCGTACCGTCAGCAAGGGCGAACCTGACCAGTTCCCGATACATGGCGGCGACTTCCTGCAGGTTCGCGGGAGGCTGGGGTATGGCCTTGCCGGCCTTGGCGGCGAGGACGATTTCGTTGAACTTCGCCTGGGGAACGCCGTATGTTCGCGCATACTGCTTCAACAAGTCGAGTTCGGCCTGCTCGACCTTCCGATCGGCGAAGATGACGGATGCCAT
Source organism: Candidatus Ozemibacteraceae bacterium (assembly GCA_017998915.1). GTDB lineage: Bacteria > Muiribacteriota > Ozemobacteria > Ozemobacterales > Ozemobacteraceae > MWAR01. Next base: position 1,896 of record JAGOCE010000231.1, on the reverse strand, counting down.
CCAGCGCAGAGCATCGGCGGAACCGTGCAACTCGAAGGTATTACCGGACGTGTTGCCGACAGAAACGTTGTCTGCGGTGCGCGGGTCGGATTCCGGGCGTGGGGCGGCCGGCTGCGATTTCAGCAGCCTGGCGACATCGGGGGCGTGGGGATCCGTGATCTGCTCCAGGATCCAGTCCGTCGTCCCCTCGTTCAGGGGCGTTTGGCAATACTGGCAGACCGTGCCAGTCGTGTCGGTTTCCGGGGCCCCGCAGTTTTTGCAGCAGCTCCCAGACAGTGCGAGGCCGATGTCGGTTTTGACCCCGCTCCTGCGGATCAGCACGAAGATCTGGGTGCAGTTCAGCGGATGTTCCGCTCCAGGGATCACGCTTCCTTTTGCATTTTTCTCGACGGATTTCCATGACCAGCGGAGTTCGACCGGAATTCTGTCGAAGGAGTCGGACGGAGTGGTCGATTCTCCCGGAGCTGCGCCGAGAACGTTGACGGAGCCCACCGCGGCTGTCTGGTAGATCGTCCTCGACCCGCTGGGTTTCGGCGCGAGTTTCGCCCGCAGCTTCGCGATGAAGTCGGGATGGGCGTGCTTGAGCATCGGATCGACCTTGCCGAGCCGGAACGCCGTATAATATCGCCAGAACATGACGGATGCGCGATCTTCGATCTGCTGCACGCTGAATCCGGGGTCGGCTTCCATGAGCCGGTCCAGGCCCGGTCTCGGCTTCGCGTCGGCTACGGACCATTCGCATGCCTGGGTGATTTCGGCGAGAACCCAGTCGTGCTCACCCGACCGCAGGAAGGTTTGGCAGTAGGCGCATTTCGCGGCGCGCACGATCTCGAGCGGGGCGCCGCATGAGGGGCAGACACCTTCGATCAGGCCGGGCTTTTCAAGCGTCTTGCTCCCGGGTCTTCGGAGGAACGACCAGATCTCCTCGAACTCTTCGGGCTCAGTCGAGCCGTCCAGTCGCCGGCCTCCAGCCAGGGAAACCCGATAATTCACGGCGGAAGCGCGAATCGAGAGGTGGAGCACATCGAACCGACTGCCGCTTTCCGCTTGCACGATGCGGGCGTTGAGAATCCGGAGGTTTTCCATGTGGTCCCGGATACCATCACTCTTCTGTTCGTCGATCTGGATGGAAAAACGTTCGTAGACGCCGTCCGAAAGGAAACCCTGCGCAGGACTCAGATTCTGTTTTGACCAGGCGTCCTGAATGCGGGAAAAGCCCTGCTTTGCGCGTTCCAGGAACCGCATCTCGTTCCAGTTGGGATCGCGGAGTTTCAGTGCTTCGAGGGCTTTTTCCCTGACCGAGTCCGGCTGGGTGCGGAGTTTGGAAAACTGTCGCTGGACCTTCTCGACGTCCGTCCATTCCGTGCCGACCGGGCTCTTGTTCACGTAATCCGCATAGATTTTGACAGCGACGACGAATCCGCCGATGACCATGACCAGGAAAAAAAACGTCGCTTCGCTTGAATTCATCGGGGTGGATGAACCTGAGCCTCTGCTTCGACTTCTGGAGTGACTCGAACTGCTCGACTTTTTGCTGCTCCAGCCGGAGGAGCGCTTCTTCGATGAGGAGCTCGATGAATGGCTGCCCGACGAGTAAGAGTGGCCGCCCCCCGCCCGGGAAAAGGCCGGCTCCGGCGTCGCCAGGACGAAGAAAAACGCCGCCATCACCAGGACGGTAATCGCGCCGAGCGCTCGTGATGCGGATCTTCGCATGAGACCTCCTTTGCGCCCCTGCCGGGGCTGGGCGCATTTGCAGAACGCCTGTTTGATATGTCTCAAGATAGATGGAAAACGGATCCGGCACAACAAAATGATGATCGGTCGTGATGGCGGCTTGCAATCGCGTCTGGAATTCGTACACTGCATGCAGATCATAACAGGAAGGTGGACCGGATG
>JAGOCE010000230.1 GCA_017998915.1 Candidatus Ozemibacteraceae bacterium | reverse complement strand
CGGGGTCACACCCGATCCCATTCCGAACTCGGAAGTTAAGCCCGGACGCGCCTATGGTACTGCACGGGCAGCTGTGTGGGAGAGTAGGTAGATGCCAGGGTTATGAACCGCCTGGGGCCAAAAGCCCCGGGCGGTTCTGTCTTTAGCCATATATTTCACCACAAAGGCACGAAGACGACGCACCACAGAGACACAGAGACACAGAGACACAGAATACGAATCCCCAGATGACGCGGATTCCACAGATATATCAGATAGGATATGAAACGTTCTCCGGTAGGGGCGGGTTTCAAAACCGCCCTTGCACTACAGAAGCGCGACAAGCATATCGCCAGAACGGTTCAAGAACCGCTCATCCGCAGAAATCACATCTCGTCCTCATGCGGAGGGACGTGACGCCAAAGAATGTATGGCGAAAAGAACCAGGCCGGGAAGGATATATGAAGCAAGAACTCCCCATCCCGAACCCAGAAACCAGAGCGACATCGCGGCAACCGGAACGAGCGGTAGAATCTGCAACGCTTGGGTCTTCGCATGATAGAGAGGCGAAATCCCAAACCCCGCCGCGGTGATGACCGTCGTGTCTGAATAGGGAATCATCAACCCCCCCGCGATCGAGCCCGAAATAACGGCTCCAGCGACGATCGGTATGAAGCTTTCCCCGCCCGTCGTTATCGCCATCTGGAAGCCGATCGGCATCACGATTGCCATCGAACTCCAGCTGAAGCCCGTGGCAACCGTGATCAGGAAAGAAATGAACATCGTCGCGACCGGCACCATCGCGGGCGAAAGCTTTTCCCCGAGTAGCGAGGTAAGCCAAACACCTGTGCCGAGATCGGTGGACACGGCGGAAAGCCCTTTCGCGAGGAGAATGACGAGCCCGGTCGATACCATCGATTTCACGCCCTTGAACATGCCACGGCGAATATCGGCCCAATCGAGCACGCTGTCGCGGCGAAAGAGAATAATAGCGGATAAAATAGAAATCATGACGGACGTGTTCAGAATGTCGACCGTCGGGAGATCTGAAAAAACGCTGATCAGCGTCAAGCCATCGTTCCATGAGTTGAACGCATTCTTGATCGTGAAGCCGATCAACCCGAGAATCGCGAGAATGACGAGACTTCCGAGCGGAACGAGAAGATGCCGAAGGCGCGTTTCGTCTTTCGACTGAATCAACGTTTGTTCGGATGACGCCGACGAACCGTCGTCGAGATGTGAGCCGATCCAACGCCCGGACCAGGCGGTGAGGCCAGCGAGGAAGATACCGAAAAACGTCACGGCATGATACGGGAACGAGCCAAGAAACAATGCAGATGAACCGAGCTTCACCCCGAGAGGCTCCGCGGAGCTCACCAGCAGCGACGCTTCGAAGCCAGCCCAGGTCGAAATGAGAACAACCGACACGACGACGGCGGTCTGATCGACGATATAGGCCAGCAGAGCCGGTGAAATCCGATGCTTCGGGCACATCGTCCGCATCGAGGCTCCGCAGATGAGCACGTTGGCGTAGTCATCGAAGAACACGCAAAGGCTGAGCAGAAACGTTGCGACACGCGTCTTTCTGGCAGAATCGAGGCGCGCAGAGATGAATTCGGAAAATCGGATGAAGGCTCCGCTTCTCGAAATGAGCTCGAGCAGACCCCCGACGAGCAGGATGAACAGAGAGATCTTCAAACGCTCGATATCGGTGAACGACAGTTTCAGATACCGCAGAGATGCGCCGATTCCCCCACCCATGGCGCCATGGGCGACCGTGAATGCACCGGCAACGATGCCGAGAAATAGCGCAAGCGCGACGCGGTGCGTCAATATCGCCGCAAGAATCGTCACCGTCGCTGGCACAAGTGAGAAAATTCCAAAATCGCTTATAATGTTCATGGGTATATATTAATAAAGATATATCGCGTATGCGATGGAGGGGCGGTTCTGAAACCGTCCCTGCGAAACAACGTCGTATGCGGGCGGTCAGACGGCGATAGGATCCTTGATGTCGTGGCCGCGGGCGACGAGGGACTGTTCCTCGGCGGAGGTCATGATCTTGATCATGCCCTCGTTGAGGCCGTGGATCTCGACGTGGTGGTCACGGTACATCTGGAGCGCGGCGACGATCTCTTCGGTGACCGTTTGGCCCGGCACCAAAAGGGGGATTCCCGGAGGATACGGCACGATCATCACGGTCGATACCTTGCCGATGCTCTGCCTGAGCGGCAGCAGTTCGCCGTCGGAATAGAAGGCGTATCTGGGCTTGAACCGGATCGGCGAGAGGCTGAGCCGGAAGTCTTTCAGTACGCCGTCGGCATGCTCGAAGTTGCCGCTCATCGACTCGATGTTCTCGAGGGCGAGGTAAAGCCGGTTCAGCTTCGAGCGGGTGGCGCCGATCGTGATCAACACGGTAAGCGTGTTGAACGTCGATTTCTCGATCTGGATGTTGTGCTTGGTGAGCAGCAGGCGTTCGACTTCCCGGCTGCTGAAGCCCGACTTCGAGACGTCGATCGTCAGCTTTGTCGGGTCGAGCCGTACCCGGTCGATCTCGTTTCGCAGCTCGTCCGAGATCAGGTCGTCGAGGCCAAGCACACGGAACTTCTTGAGTGAGTTGATAGCCTCGCGCAGGGAGCGCGACAACTCGAGCGTCCGAGACAGGAGGCTGTACCCTTCCATCACCATCTGCTTGCGAGCCGCGTCGAGCGAGGCGATCATCGGATACTGGGGCGAAGTCGAGGTGTGCATGTTGAAATTTTCCATGAAGAAGTCCTGGATCCGTTCGAAGTCCGGGTCGTTCACATGGATCATCGAAGCCTGGCTGAACGCGCTCATCGTCTTGTGCGTCGACTGGGTCGCGTAATCGGCTCCGGCCTGCATCGCGCAGGGGAAAAAATCGGGGTGGAACCGCGCGTATCCATACCAGGCTTCGTCTACGATGACCTTGATGCCACGCCTGTGAGCCTCCTCGACGATGTGGGCGATGTCGTAGGTGAGGCCGTCGTAGGTGCAGTTGGTCAGGATGAGCGCCTTCACGTTCTTCTTCGCCGCGAGCGCTTTATCCATAGCGTCAAATATACGTTTCTTGGGCACAGGCCCGAAGATGCCGTACGTGTTATTCACCGAGGGCATGAGGTAGATTGGCTCGGCGCCGGCGAGCACGACGGCGTAATGGACGGATTTGTGGCAGTTGCGGTCGAGCAGGATCGCGTCGCCCGGCTTGAGCAGAGTCTGGATCAGGATCTTGTTCGAGGTCGAGGTGCCGTTGGTCGAGAAGAACGTGTAGCGCGCCCCGAACGCGCGGGCGGCCAGTTCCTGGGCTTCCTTGATGACGCCCGTGGGGTGGAGCAGGGAGTCGAGCATCGGCACCGAGACGGAGATATCGGAACGGAACAGGTTCGGCCCGAAGAAATCGTAATAATCCTGCATCCAGGGCGAGTTGTTGACCGAATAACCCGAGGCGTGGCCCGGCGTGTGCCATGAGTCGCGGGTGCTGTTCGCATATTCGACGAGCTTCTCGAAGAACGGCGCGCGGTTCTTGCTGCTGATGACCTCGTTCTTCACCTTGTTCACGACGTCGTCCCAGTCCTGGTCACCCTTGAAAAAGTAGCCGTTGAGCAGGCCTCCGGCCGTCACGCCCGGGCCGCTCTTCTCGTCGGTCAGCAGGAACAGGTTGATCTCATGGCGGAGTTTCAGGAACTCGCGGAGCATCTCAGGGCCGCATACCGTGCCTGAAGATGTGTTCGCGTTTCGTGGGAGCTCCCACTCGGTGAGCACGACATGGATGGCGCCATCATTCCGCAACAGGGTGCAGGCATCATCGAAGGTGCGGGCAGAAACGATGTTCAGGCCGCGCAAGGAAAGCTCGCGGGTCGAGTTTCCCAGCGACGACTCGTTCCGATCGATCAATAGTACATTATATTTCATACGTCGGCTCCTGGGGGTGATACGGGGCGCCGTGCGTGAATGGGCGCTTCTGTCCGGATACTCTACCATGGCCGGATGGTTTGTGCTACAATTCACACGCCAAGCGGGTTCGTCCCGCGCGGCGATTCCAGTCTTGACGGAGCCAGTGCAGCGTATGGCAGATACCGAAACGCCGGTCGTTTCCAATTTCATCCGCGACATCATCGAGAGTGACCAGAAGACGAACAAGCACGGAGGGCGTGTCGTGACGCGGTTCCCACCGGAGCCGAACGGGTATCTCCACATCGGTCACGCCAAGTCGATCTGCCTGAACTTCGGGCTGGCGCGCGATTATAAGGGCGTCTGCCACCTCCGCATGGACGATACGAACCCGATCAAGGAAGACATCGAGTATGTCAACGCCATCATGGCCGACGTGCGCTGGCTGGGCTTCGACTGGGCCGACAAGATGTTCTTCGCGGCCGATTACTATGAGCGGCTGTATGGCTTCGCGGTCGATCTGATCAAGCTGGGAAAGGCGTTCGTGTGCGAGCTGACGCCCGACCAGATGCGCGAATACCGCGGCACGCTGACCCAACCAGGCAAGGAGAGCCCGTTCCGGAACCGCACGATCGAGGAGAACCTCGGCCTGTTCGACCGGATGCGCAAGGGCGAGTTCGCCGACGGCAGCCGGACGCTGCGCGCGAAGATCGACATGGCTGCCTCGAACATCAATATGCGCGACCCGGTCATCTACCGCATCCTGCGCTCGACGCACCATCGCACCGGCGACACGTGGTGCATCTACCCGATGTATGACTTCGCCCACCCGCTGTCAGACATGATCGAGGGAATCACCCACTCGATCTGCACGCTCGAGTTCGAAGACCACCGGCCGCTCTACGACTGGTTCCTCGACACGCTGAAAACCCCCTGCCACCCGCAACAGATCGAATTCGCGCGGCTGAACCTGACCTACACGGTCATGAGCAAGCGGCGCCTGCTGACGCTGGTGAAGGAAAACATCGTACATGGGTGGGACGACCCGCGCATGCCCACGATCGCGGGACTGCGCAGGCGCGGCTTCACGCCCGAGGCGATTCGCGACTTCTGCGACCGCATCGGCGTGGCGAAGGCGAACAGCACCGTCGATTATGGGCTGCTCGAGCACTGCGTGCGCGACGACCTCAACAAGCGTGCCCAGCGCGTGATGGCTGTACAGCGGCCGCTCAAGCTCGTCATCGAGAACTACCCCCAGGGCCAGAGCGAGATGGTCGAGGTTCTGAACAACCCGGAAGACCCCTCGGCCGGCAAGCGCCAGGTGCCGTTCTCCGGCGTCGTCTACATCGAGCGGGATGACTTCCAGGAGAACCCGCAGAAGGGTTTCTACCGGCTCTCGCCCGGCAAGGAAGTTCGGCTGAAGGGCGCGTATTACGTCACCTGCCAGTCGGTCGTGAAAGATACCGCGGGAAATATCACCGAAGTCCGCTGTACCTACGACCCGGCCTCGCGCGGCGGTCTGACGGCCGACGGCCGCAAGGTCAAGGGCACCTCTCACTGGGTCTCGGCCGCGCATGCAGTGAAGGCCGAAGTGCGCCTCTACGACCAGCTGTTCACGGTTCCGAACCCCGGTGCCGATGAGAATGTCGACTGGCACACCGAGCTGAACCCGAACTCGCTCGAGGTGCTGAAAGAGTGCTGGGTCGAGCCCTCGCTGGCGAACGCCGTCGCCGGCACGCATGTCCAGTTCGAGCGCATCGGTTACTACTGCGTCGACAAGGACTCGAAGCCTGGCGTCCCGGTCTTCAACCGCATCGTCGGCCTCCGCGACTCCTGGGCCAAGGAACAGAAAAAGCAACAGGCCTGATATATAATAAAAACAACAGAATCCTCCGGCATCGCCGGGGGATTCTGTTGTTTAGGGTTCATGGCAGCGTGCTTGCGTACCCAAGAAGTGCGGGTGGGAGGCGGGTGCAAAAAAGCGGGCAGGGAAAACGATGAAAATTCGGCTCGAAGGGAAGCCGAGGGGGCTGGGAGTGTTCGCGAAAAACCGCATTGGAAGCAGAATTACTGCAAAATACTCGTGTTGGCACGTTGTTTGCTTTAATCAACATCGTGTTTGAAGATATCGCATTATTTTGGAATATGGAGGACTTTACATGAAGCGGATTCTGATGGTTGTTGCGATGGCGGCCCTGGCGTTCCCGGCCTATTCGGCGCCTTTCGGCGGACACGGCGGTTCCGGCCATCCTCAGCCCGGTCATGGCAATAATGGTGGCTACCATCAGCCGGGGCCCGGCTCCCAGCCCGGTCATGGTCCGAAGCCCGGCCATGGCGGATATGATCAGCCTTCACAGCCCGGCCACGGTCCCGGTGGTATGGGACATCCCACCTATCCGGGCCACGGTGGCGGCTACAATCCCGCTCCGTTCCCCGGTCATGGCCCCGGCGGCCAACATGACAACGGCCAGGCGATGCTTCGCCAGTCGTTCCGGCGCATTCAGGGCCTGTTCCGCCTCGCCGACACCAGCTTCTTCCCCGGCATGACTCGCCGCGACATGATGGAGTGCGCCCGCACTCTGAGCCAGATCGAACGCGAGATCTCAGACATCCAGTTCCGTCTTCCCGGCATGGCTTCCCATGATGCGGGTCGCGGCCAGCGCCAGATCGGGCAGGCGCGATTCACGCTCGTGACGGATTTCAACGCCCGCGAAGCG
>JAGOCE010000229.1 GCA_017998915.1 Candidatus Ozemibacteraceae bacterium | reverse complement strand
CACCTGGGCCATGGGCAGCGACTCGCGGCTGGGAAGGAAGATCTGCTGGCACCGCACGTTCTTCACGGGCTTCTGGCGCAGGCCCGCCGAGATGTCTTGCAGGTGGTCGGTCAGATTCTGGAGCGAGTTGGGTGACAGCGGCCGCTGCGAGACGAAGTAGCGCATCTCCTCGTCGTGGTTGAACAGGCAGACCACGCCGAGTTCGTGCGGGATGATCTGCGTCAGGTATTCGAACGAGAGGCCGATCAGGCCCTCCAGCGTCTGCACGGTCGAAAAACGCTTCGCCAGCAGATTCAGCTTCTCCATCTCGCGGATGCGGCTTTCGCGCTCGCGGACGAGCTTCTGGTGCTCGACGGCCATCGCGGCGAGGTTCGCGAACACCGTTGCCTCTTCCATGTCGGTGGCGGTGAACGGCCGGACGCGAGAGATATTCGCCGCGACCATCAGCCCGACGAGCTGCGTCGTCGTCGCCAGAGGCAGCACGAGTGCCGAGGTGAAGGGCACCCCCTTGAACAGCGGGTCGCGCAGTTCCCGGGTGAACATCAGGCGCTGGCGGCCCGTGAAGGCGTTGCGCAGCATGAGGCTTTCCGGGTCGAGAGCCGGCTCGGTCGTATCGGAGCTGCGGGGGGAAGGCGCGAATCCGAACTCGCCTGCGTCTCCGAGACTGGTGCGCCGTTCGGGGCATTTGACGCGTGTCGGGCGCTTGCGGCGTTTGCCGGCGCTCGCGGCGAACTGGAGCTCGAACGTCTCGGGCTCGAGCAGCATGAAGTAGGCTTCGTCTGCCTGGAGCGCCGCGCGGGCGGACTCGATCATCCGGCGCAGCAGCTCGTCCTGATCGAGGCCCGATGAGAGATCCATCGAAAGATCCGACAGCCGCGACAGCCGTTCGAAGGTCTGGCCGTTGGCTGTGTCGGAAGACTGCCGGCGGCGGGCGCCGGAACCGGATGTTTCAGACATGTTCGAGATGTTCGCTTTCGAAGGTTTCGACCCGGTTGCGACCGGCGTCCTTGGCGGCATACAGCGCCGAATCGGCGGCAGCGATCAGGTCGGAGGTCTTGTCGCAGTTCGTCACGAGGGTACAGGCCACGCCGATCGAGATCGTCACGGGAAGGACGTTCCCCTCGAGATTGACCGGGTTCGACTCGACGGCCGTCCGGACGCGTTCGGCGAACAGTCGCGCGCCAGCGAGCGGCGTTTCTGGCAGGAGGATGGCGAACTCCTCGCCGCCGTACCGGGCCACGGTATCGATCTGGCTTCGCACCGACCTGATGAACGCCTCACCGACGTGAATCAGGACCTTGTCGCCGGTGAGATGTCCCCAGGTGTCGTTGAACTTCTTGAAGTGGTCGATATCGATGATCATCAGCGACAGAGGCTTTTCGTAACGCCGCGAGCGGATGAATTCCTGGTGTAGTGACTCCTGAAAATATCGATGGTTATATAATCCTGTTAATGGATCGGTGAAGGCAAGTTTCTCGGTGCGCTTGTGGATCAGTGCGTTCTTGATGCTGGTAACGAAAATTGCCGTGAACTGGCTCAGTTTGTTGAAGTCTGCGCGGCTGAACGAGATGTTCTCAACGCGCGAGAGGTGGACGAGGCCGTTGATCTTGTCGTTGAGGACGATCGGCATCTGCATCGACTGGCCGTATTTTCCCAGAGCCGGCCCGTCAGAACTCTGCGGGTGGAACACTTCGAGGACGGGCACGCGGCCCTTGTCGACGGGCGGGTCGGCGGGATACTCGCCGAACGAGGTGACCACTTCACCCCGCAGCTGCCGAAGATACGCCGGGCCGAGCCTGCGCGACGGCTGCACGATGATTCGATATGCCTGTTCGATCTCGTCGAACAGCATGATCGTGAACGTCGTATACGGGACGAGCCTGTTGAAATGATCGAACGCTTTTCTCAACACCAGATGCGGGTCGAGCGTCGACGCAAGTTCGGTGCTGATGCTGAGGAATATCTCGTTTCTCAGCGCGTTTTCCAGGAGGACTTCCTTGTCGATGCGCAGTTGCTCGACCATCTCGGAGCGTTCGAGGGCGTTTCCGATCTGGCGAGCGGCGAGCGACAGAAACTTGTAATGCCGGTGGGCGGCGTCCGGATCGCCGGCACGCGGTGTCCGGATCGCGCACAGGACGAACGAATCGTTCTCGACGTTCAGCAGCGGCAGACAAAACAGCTCGAGAACTTTTTTCCCGTCGCGAAAGGGCAGGGAAACGGGCGGTCGACCGAGCCGGTCCGTCGAAGGCGTTTTCCGCGAAAGCGCCAGTTCCGTTCGCAGACTCTGGCCGACGGCGGCGGAAAGCCTTTTGAGGTGCTCGTTCTCGAACTTCCAGGCGTTGACGATGGATGGCGGCTGTTCCCCGCCCGAAGCCGGCTGCTGGGGCATTGAGAAGCGGATGACGGCGGTGCGGTCGGCTTCGAGATCGCCTGCCAGCTTGCGCAGGGCCTCGGCGAGAGTCGATTCCAGCGACGCCTCGCGCCCGAGCAGGATCGCGAGATCATACAGTTTCTGGGTCTCCTCGTGGGCCTGCCGAAGTTCCTCGAGAAGGCGCCCCTTCTCGACGAGCGCCGCGACGCTTCCCGAGAGAGCCGTCACCAGCCGCACGTCCTCGTCGGTGAAGCCGGGCAGATCGTCGGAACAGTTCAGATTCAGGACGCCGATGACGCGCCGCTGGATGCACAACGGCAGTGACATGAAGCCGCCACGCCCCTTCCGGTGCTTCCAGGGGAGGGACTCCTCGGCCGTTTTTCGGTCGGTGACGATGATGGGTGCGTTTTCTCGGAACACCTTCCCGGCGATTCCCTCGTCGAGCGGCAGGCTGGTGCCCGGCCGGGGCCGCTTGCCGCCGATGCGGCCGGGGTGGCGCGCCGAAACATACAGTTTCAGGTTGCCCGAAGCCGGGTCGTGGATCATGATCGATCCCGACGAGGCACCGGTGAGCCGGGAAAGTTCGCTCAGAAGCGCCTTGAGAAGTTTTTCGAGATCGAGTGTTTCCGCCGTTTCGGCTGCCAGACGCTCATGAAAAGCGATGAGCCTGGACTCCTGCGTTGAAGCTCGTTTCATTGTGTGACTCCGCGATACTCGACAGCCATGATCGTCAGATCGTCGTGCGCGTCCCCGCCTGCCCGCCACTGTTCCGCGGCACCGAAAAAGCGTTCCACGAGTTCTTTCGGGGGAAGACCGGGGCTTGCCGTGAACAGTTCCTTCGTCCGGTCGAGACCGAACATCTCCCGGTCCGGGGCATACTCTTCGGGCAGGCCGTCGGTGAAAAACAGAAGCTGGTCGCCAGGCTGCACGCGGAAAGCCACCGACTCGAACGTGACGCCGCTTCCGCCGACCGCGAGCGGGAAGCCGCCCTTGCTCTCGAGTTGGACGAGCGAGCCGCCGATGCGGCCGAGAAGAGGCCCGTGACCCGCCGAAACCATCTCGGCCGCGCCCGTGGCCGGGTCGATCACGACGATCTGCATCGTGACGAAATAATAGTCGCTGATATCGCGACTGAGATACTCGTGCATCCGTTCCATGATCTTGGCAGGCTCGGATGTCTCGTGGACGACGGTGCGCAGGATGATTCGAGACATCGCCATGATGATGGCGGCCGACATGCCCTTGCCGGACACGTCGCCGATCGCGGCCAGCCAGCGGCCGTCGGGAAGCTTGATGCCGTCGAAGAAATCGCCGCCGATCTGGATGGCCGGCTCGCTCTTGGCGAACATGTCGAGCTCGGGAGGCATGTTCGAGAACTTTCTCGGCAGAAGCGCCATCTGCACGTCGCGGGCGTTGTCGAGCTGCTGCTGGAGAAGGTCGTGCTCGTGCTTCGCGCTCGTCAGTTCGATGTTCGTCAGCGCCGCCACGACCAGGTGGGCGATCGATTCGAGCATCTGCTGGTCCTGTTGGTTAAAGGTCAAACCGTTCGTCTTGTTGTTGACATTGATGACGCCCAGGACCTTCGTGCTGCCATCAGACTCGGTTGTGATCAGGGGTACCGACAGGAGCGAGCGGTTGAAGTAATGCTCGAGAGACCGTTTCTTGAACTTCGACTCGGACTCCTCGATATTGTCGATGCGAAGCGTCTCTCCCGTCTCGGCGACGTAGCCCGAGATGCCCTCGCCGATGGGAATCTGCATCGACCGGACGACGTCGGCCCGGATGCCATAGCTGTTCTTGATCGAGAGCGTGCGACTGTCGCTCTCGACGGTGAGAAACGAGATACGCTCGACCTTGAGAAGCCGCTTGATGATGTCGACCATCTCCTCGAGCAGCTTGTCCTGATTGTCGAGTCGCGCAATGAGCCCCTCGAGGGCCTTGATCGTCTCGAGCTTCTCCTGGTAGTTGTACGCGACCCGGAGAGCCGCGCTGAACCCGTTGAGCAGGAAGTTCAGCAGCTCGAGGATGTCGGCGTTCATCATTCTATTGTCTTCGATATTGTAGATGACGACGCCGCCCAGCGAACGCTGATGAAACACGTCGTCTCCCGCGGCGGCGACCTGGGGCGTCGGGCTCAGGGGAAAGACGAACCTGATCGTCTGGTCCTCGTCTTCGGGGCTGACGCGGAATGCCGAGCCGTCCGCGATGTAGTTGCGGATGACGCCGGCTTCCGATACCGCTTTTTCGAGATCGAACCCCGCAGGGGAAACGCCGAACTGTCGCTTGATCTCGAGTTCGCTGGTCTGGGTCGAAAAGGTCACGACGGCACCGTGCTTCTGCCCGAACAGCATTTCGAGGTTGTCGCAGAGTTGGTCGAAAATCCCGTCGAGGTGGACGTTGCCCGTGATGACGTTGAACGTCATGTTGATCTGCTTCAGCAGCTGCGCCCGGCCGGCTTCCTTGCGAAGTTGGTACAGGTGCGAGAACCAGAAGCCGAGATGGTTGGTCACGATCGCCATCAATCGCGCGAAGGGGCCGGGCGACGGAACGCGGTTCGTCGAGACGCCCAGATAACCGTAGGTCATACCGGCAACCTGGCACGGGAACGTCTGGATGACGGGTTTCGGCGACCACGACAGGCTGCTCCGGCTGTTCGCGGGAAGAACCGACAGCTTGGCCTTGAAAAGGTGGCGGAAGTTTTCCTGCTCGCCGAGAAACTCGAGCATGTCGACGACTTCGGCCGGCAGCTCGTCGTACCGTGGCGATCCGCCCCCGATTCGGCGGGACGATGCCGGAAGATCGGTCGCCACGAGCACGTGCGACTGTTCCTCGGAAACGCGCTGGACGATGAAGGCGGTGTCGAGATCGAACACGCTTTGCAGGCGCCGAAGGAAACTTCCGAGATACGACTCGTTTTCGTTGTACCAGGATTCGTGGGGTTCTTGCCAGGGGGATGCGAGCATCCAGTCCGTGACTTTTTCCGAGGAAAAGAGACGCTGCATCTCATGCTGAAACTCGAGTGCCCTTCGCGGATCGTCGATTTCCGACACGTGCGAGCGCGGGCCGTTGATGTGCCTGCTGAACAGAAGCTCCGTGAGGCGCTCGGCGAAATACATCCACTCCCGATGCTCCGTTTCGGAAAGCGGCTGGGTGATGATCGTGAGATCGCCCGCGAGGGCCTGTCGGAACATGAACGGGGCAACGATCGAAAGAACCCGGTTTCCGCAGGGCGACATGCCATTGACGTGGGGTTCGTCGCCATCCACCGCGTGAACGCCGATTTCGAACGCGTGCGCCCAGTCGAGCATGGCATCGAGCGTATCGTCGGAGACCGGCTTCAGCATCACAGGGGCCATGCCGGGATCGGGTTTCGTTTTCAACAGTCGGATGCGGATCGCGATGAATTCAGGAAGCTCGGCCAGCCATTCCGAGAGCAATGGGCTCCAGAGGTCGTTGGCCGGCAGACGTGCCGCCCGTGAGAGCAGGTCAAGAAATGCTGTTCGCATCCCGGCTTCTCCTGTGATGATTCATCGCGCCCCATTATACGTGATGCCCACCACAACGACAAGCTGTTCCACAGGACTCAATAATTACCGCAAGGGTACGGAAGGTACTTGATTTGACGACAAAATGGTGGTATGATACCCGTCTACCATATCAATGAAAGGTGATGTTCGTTATGGCTAACACTTCTTCCGCCGCCAAAAACGCCCGCAAGGCCCAGCGCCGCCACACGCTGCGCGTTGCCGTCAAATCCGAACTCAAGACCCTTCGCAGGAAGACCCTCGAGCTCGCCGGGTCCGACAAGTCGAACACCGACACCGTCAAGACGACGGCAAACAACGCGTACAGCCGCATTGCCAAGGCCGGTTCCAACGGATACATTCATCCCAGGACCGCTGCCCGCAAGATCGGCCGCCTGATGCGCGCCGTCAACAAGCTCCAGACCGAGAAGAACGCCTGACCTGCTGAACCGGGTTGAGCTTGGCCGTTTCGGCCGGGCGATTCCCATGCGCTTCTCCGGGCCGGGAACGGCACGTTCGTGCTTCGTTGCCTGGCCTGATCACCAGCCGCCGACATCTTCAGCCGGCGGCTGGTGGCATTTCCCCGTGATGATTTCTGCGAGAAACTGCTGAAGCAGAAGCGCTTCATTTGGAGGGGACTTTTTCACGGCGGCGTCCATCTCGACGAGCCTTGGGGCCAGTCGGACGAGTTCCGCATGGGCGTACCCCGCTGCCGCGGCGAGCGATC
>JAGOCE010000228.1 GCA_017998915.1 Candidatus Ozemibacteraceae bacterium | reverse complement strand
GCATCGTAACGTTCGATCCCTCCGCCGCTCTTGCCGGGGAAAAGGATGCTGCGATTCCCCTCCGCGGGCTCGACACCATCAGAATCTTCTCGAACAAAGAGGTTGAGGCGGATACGCGCGTCGTGACGATTTCCGGCGCCGTGCGCCGCCCGGGAGAATATATCTTCCGCGATGGAATGAAGATCCGCGATCTCATCCTGCGTGCCAAGGGGCTTACCGCTGACGCAGCCGGCGAAGCGGAAGTCGCGCGCGTTGCGAAGGGACGCACCAGCGAAACGAAACGTATCGATCTGAACAAAGTGCTGAATGCCCCGAAAGCTCCGGAAAATGTGCCGATCATGCCTCTCGACCGGGTCAACATTCTGGCACGCGGCGATTCATTGCTGGAGTCGGAGGTCGTTATCCTGAAAGGCGAAGTGAAGCGCCCCGGACCGTATGCGCTTCGCCGACGCGGAGAGACGCTGAATGACCTCATCGAACGGGCAGGCGGACTCACGAACGAAGCCTTCCCCGAGGGAGCGATTTTCATGCGGAAAGTATCGAACATCGCCGACGAAGAACAACTCAATGCTGCCGAACAGGTGCGGGCGGAGCTGTTCCGGCAGGCCAACATCGATATGCGGGCCGAACTTCTGCGCGCCGGCGCAAAACTTTCCGACATCGCCAGCGACAAAGATGCGCGAAACGATCTTCTCGACATGCCTGGCGAGGATGTAGCATCTATCAGGAAAACGAGTTTGCTGGGAAGGCAGCAATCCGACATGGGTGAAGTGGAAGAAATCTTGCAAAGTGAGGCCGCAAAAAAACAGAGCTCCAGATATGGAACGTTGGAGCTGGCTTCAAGGTCGTTGATTCAGGATTCGCTTCGTATTCCGGTTCGTCTCAGGCGGGTGAATCAAGGACTCGACGTGCGGCAAGAGGGCGATGACATTGTCCTGAAAAACGGGGACGAGATCACCATTCCCCCCATTCCAGACACCGTTTCGGTCGTTGGTGCCGTCGTGAACCCGTCGACAGTGTTGTTCCGGCACGGGCAGAGTGCTCGCGGCTATATCAATTCGGTTGGCGGTTTTGCCGCGCATTCCAACCATCGTAAAACCGTCGTTGTCAGAGCCAACGGTGAAGTCTTTCCGCTTCGCCGTGTCGGGCATATCCAGCGTGGCGACATTCTGCTGGTGCCGCCGAAACCGAAACTCGTGCAGCGGAACAAGCTCCAGGAAAGCAGCCAGATCGCGCAGATTCTTGGAAATCTTGCCGTCGTCTACAAAGTGGCGCTCGATGCCAACTGATAACTTCCACAGCGAGGAGAAACGAGTATGAGTCCACATCGGGAACCGATCAAGCAGATCGTCAAACGGAACGGCCTTGTCGTGCCGTTCGACAAGGATAAAATCGTTAATGCGATATTTCAGGCAGCGACGGAGGTCGGCGGAGAGGACCGCCGTCTGGCCGAGATCCTCGCCGAGAAGATCGTCCATCAGCTCGAACTGACGAAGCAGCCGCCGGCGCTCGCCAGCGTCGAGGAAGTGCAGGATCTGATCGAGAAGGAGTTGATCGAAGAAGGGCATGCGAAGACGGCAAAGGCGTTCATCCTGTACCGGTATGAGCACGCGAAGCTTCGCCAGGGCCGCGAGCAGTATACGGCCACCTCGGGGAATATCCCTTACAAGAAGATCTGGCAGGTGCTCACCTGGGCGATCGATCACGACTGCTTCAGCATCGACCGCATCAACCAGCGGATCGCAAACGGTACGTATCCCCAGCTCGTTCAGGAAGTGACCGAGAAATACGAGGCCGACCTCAAGGCTGCCGTCGACAAGATTATCGCCCGCAAGGACCAGGTCCGCATCGTGATCATTGCGGGGCCGTCGAGTTCCGGCAAGACGACCACGACGATCAAGATGGGGGAGTTCCTGTCCCAGCACGGTTTCGAACTGGTCGCGATGAATCTCGACAACTACTTCTTCGACCTTTCACACCATCCCCGCGACGAATTCGGCGACTACGACTTCGAAACGCCCCAGGCGCTCGATCTCGAGTTGATCAACCGCCACCTGGCCGAGTTGATGGATGGCAAGACCATCCAGATGCCGCGATACAACTTCAAGACCGGAAAGCGCGAAGAGGAAACCGATCCGCTGAAGCTCGAGAAAAACCAGATCCTCCTGCTCGACAGCCTGCATGGCCTCTACGGCCCCATGACCGACAGCGTGCCGGCCGAAAAAAAGTTCAAACTGTATATCGAAACCCTGTGTCAGATCAAGAACAAGGATGGCGAGTTCCTGCGCTGGACGGACATCCGGCTTCTGCGCCGCATGGTTCGCGATTCATGGCACCGCAGTTACGGCCCGAAGCAGACGCTCGAACACTGGCATTACGTTCGCCGGTCCGAGATCCAGCACATCATCCCCTTCCTGGGAACGGTCGATCACGTCATCGACGGCTCGCTGGCCTACGAACTGCCGGTCTACAAGAAGCATCTCTTCAAATGGTTCCCGGAGTTCCTCGAGACATACCGCAACGAGCCCAAACGCCAAGACGCCTACATCCGGGCCAAGCGCGTCCACGATCTTCTCGAATCGATCACGGTCTGGGAAGACGAGTCCGTCATCCCGAAAAATGCCCTCATCCGTGAATACATTGGCGGCAGTTGCTACAAATACTAATTGGTATATAGAAGTTCGTGCAGGGGCGCATCGCGATGCGCCCCTGCACGAACTTTTATGACACCAATATGCTGATCAGCAATTTGCGTGTCCGGGGACCGTCGAACTCGCACAGGTAGATGCCCTGCCAGGTTCCGAGAACGAGGTCGCCGTCCTTCACGATGAAGGGGTGACACGACCCGAACAGGCTCGATTTCAGATGAGCATGGCTGTTCCCTTCCGCGTGTCGGTCGGAATGGTCGTCGGTCGGGATGATGCGCTCGATGCGCCTGAGAATATCGTTCACAACGTCAGGATCGGCGTTCTCGTTGATGGTAAGAGCCGCGGTCGTATGCGGCACCGAGACCAGGACGTGGGCCTCTTTCAGACCGGACTTTTTGACCGCGTTGCGGACCAGTTCGGTAACGTTGACGAACGTCTGCGGATGCTGTGTTTTCACCGTCTCTTCGATCAGCATGGCTCTCTCACTCCATTTTGTGGAAGTTTATATATGATAATCCAAACTTATAGGACGAGTGCGGACGAGCACCACGTCCTACTCGACCGTATACAGAACGCATCCCTGGCCCGGGGCGAGCATGACTTCGGCGGATAGATTCCTGCCGTCGCTTTCCCTGAAATGGTCTCCGATGACCTCCCGCACATGCTCCGAATGTCTGATGCAGTTCGGCAGCCTGAGAGGCTGAGGTTCGTCGAGATTCATGTTCGCCGCCACCAGGAGGTCGCGGCCCGGCACGCGCTTGATATATCCCTTGATGCCTGCCGGCGAACGTTTCCAGTTGCCGAACGGAATCAGAACGCCGTCAGTGTTGAACAGCGGATCACCCGTGCGTACGCGGAGCAACTGCTTCATGAACGACGGCAAATCCGTTCGGGTTCCCCGCGCCCATTCTGCGGGACCTGTCTTCAGCACGTTGATCCGTTCGAGAAGCGCATGCTCGCTGCCGGCCGTGAACATCAGATCGGATGACATGAAGCAGGTCAGCAGAAAATCGAGCTTCATCAGGGAGACGACCTTTTGTCGGAGATCATCTGAAAGCTGGGACAGGCTGCGAATGCCGTTCCTGTCGACAACCTCCCTGTGCAGGGCTTTGTCATTCGAAATCTCGCCGTATGTTTGCACATCGGCCAGGGCGAGCGCCTTCATGGCCGGCATCAGGACGTCATGACTCGACCAGATGGCGCAGCTCGGCTTGCGCCCCGACCTTTTGTGAAACCTGTATATATCAGAAGGAATATATCTGCCGCCGTCATACCAGTACATGTTGTTGAAATATCGCTCCGCGCCAGCCGCGAGGCCTGACTCGGCGAGGTCGATCAATCGCGCCATTCCCAGATTTTCCGCGACGAACCACGTGTCGGGGTATCTGCGCTTCGTCTCGCCGACGATCGAAGCCAGTCCGTGCCGGTCGAGACCCCAGGCCGCGTCGATCCGTATCGCGTTCACGTTCATGCTTCCCACGTGGGGGACGATGACCTTGTCGAGCCAGTAGCTGATCAGATCGGGGTTGCCGTTCTCGAGAATGTAAGCACCCCAGTTGATGCGCACGCGATTGCCGTCGGCGTCGATGTCGTCGGCACCCGCTTCGATACCGCCGGATTCGTGCTGCTTGAACCATTGTTTCTCGAGGTGCTCCGCCTGTTGATCCGCATGATTGAATGGAATATCGATCATGCGGTCCATGCCCAGATCTCGTACGGCAACCATGAAGGAAGAGAACCTGTCCCACGTGCCGAACAAGCTGCAGGGGCGCTCGTAGTCCTTCACGACATACTCGGAAAAGCTTGGAAGGAAATGCGGCAGCAGGAGCATGACATTCGCGCCGAGATCACGTGCGCTTCGCAGATACTCGAACATCGAAGCGGTATCGGCGAAGAACCGATGGGGGAGGTCGACATAGATTTTGCCACACCGTTCAGCCGGAAGCCGGTCGAACGGCCTGCTTCCGTTGCCGGTGAAAAAGGTCGCCAGGGTGGGGGAGGTCATCAGTTGAAGTTGGTGGCCCTGTTCAGGGTCAAAAGCACGGCGAGCTGGCTCCGCGCGATCTTTTCCATGAGCGTCGGCTCGAGGTTCGCGACGACATCGGTGGTCTTGTGGTAATACTTCGACATCTCCGGATACCCCTCGATCGTCAGAATCGCCGAGGCCCCGATGTTCCAGAACGATGAATGGTCTGAATACCAGATGTTCGAGTCATACATCGTCTTGCTCTTGAGCCCCGTATAGGTGAGGGCGGTATCCTTGAACACGTCGATGAGCCAGTTGCTGCGCGTATTGCCGATGACGGCGACCTCGTTGTCGTCCTTGTCGGCGATCATGTCCATGTTCAGGACGGCCTTGATCTGGACGCCTGTCTGTGCGGCAAGCGTCTTCGCAACGGCCTTGCTCCCGATCAGCCCGACTTCCTCGGCGTTCATTTCGGCATAGATCACGGTGTAGGGAAGCGGAAGCCTGCCTGCAACCCGTGCGACGTGAAGGACACCTGCTGCGCCGCTGCCGTTGTCATCCGCACCCGGAGCATTCGTGTAGTTGTAGCTCGAAACCGTGGAATCCATGTGTCCGCACACGACGATAACCGTGTTGGGATCGACCGTGCCCTTCTGAACGGCAACGACGTTCTTCAACTTTTTCGAGCTATACGTGAACTCCGGCGTGGAGACCTCGAGGCCACCAATGGCGTTGAACTGCTCGGCGAGCCATGTGACCGCCTCGGCGTTTCCGGGCTGGCTGACCTGGCGGCTCTTGAAATTTTGCAGGGTTTCCACCGTCGAAACCATCTCGGAAACGGTGATCGAAGCAAGCTGATCGGCGATGGCCGGATCGAATTTCACCGCTTTGATGGGAGACGGCCATGAAGGAACGCGCAGGCGGACCAAGGTCTCATCGAGCGTGCTGTAGCGGAGTTCCAGGCTGGTGAGCTTTTCCTCGTCTTCGGGGCGAATCCTGATGATGAATGTATTCTTATGCGAATACAACGGTTCGAACGAATCGCGCAATGCAGCCTCCTGGGCTGGCGTTTCGATCCAGACCATCTTCCAGGACTCGGCCGAGTCGTCGAGACGTTTCTTGTCGAGAATCGAATACTGGATTTTCGCCTGGCGAAGCCGCTCGAGCCGGACGAAATTCACATGCGTCAGGTACCCTTCAGGGGAGGCGTAATAAAACTTCCCTGCCGTGCGGAGGATCTGGTCTTCGCTGAGCCGCGATGGGGGAAGTTTCGCGAGAATCAGGTACCCGATCTGGTCGACCCGCTTTTCCTCGCGGATATTCCGGATGAACTCGTCGAACTCGGATTTGGCGTCGCCGCTCAGTGCAAACGCCGGTACCGTGATGGCTGCCAGGGAAATCAGGACGCAGACAAGAAACATCCGTCGCATTCTCGATACTCCTTAAAGACGATCTTGGAATTCATTCTATCGCAATTTCGGAATTCTGGCCAGGGAAAAACAGACGCGGGTGCGGCCGGTTCACGGCCGCACCCGCGTTCAGTTCGACGTTCAGTGATGAATACGTTTGTAGAGGAGAGCCGAGGCGAGGTCGGTTTTCTGTACCTCGCTGGCATACTCGGCGGGAATCGTGAGCTTCTTTCCCTTCAGGTGCTCGCTCATCT
The DNA here is from genome assembly GCA_017998915.1 of Candidatus Ozemibacteraceae bacterium. GTDB lineage: Bacteria > Muiribacteriota > Ozemobacteria > Ozemobacterales > Ozemobacteraceae > MWAR01. The sequence goes on along the minus strand of JAGOCE010000228.1, from coordinate 353 downwards.
CGGCGGCTTCCTGCGGGATGAGAGCATCGGCCAGCACCGTGGCCTCGTTCTCGATCATCTCGAAGAACCCGCCCGTTACGCCGAAGAACAGCTCCTCGTCGTCGGACGTGATCACATGGATGACGCCCACCTTCAGGCTGACGAACAGGGGCTCCCGATCTTTTCTCACGCCGATGTATCCCGCCATTCCGGGCACGGAAATCCCCTTGGCGGTGAACTCCAGCATCTTTTTCGAGGGGGCGACGATGACGAGATGGAAATCTGACATCACGCTTCTCCGGTTGCCCGAAGCTGTTCGGCTTTCGCCTCGACTTCGGTGATATTTCCAACCATATAGAACGCTTGCTCGGGAT
>JAGOCE010000227.1 GCA_017998915.1 Candidatus Ozemibacteraceae bacterium | reverse complement strand
GTCCTCGAGAAGGCGAAGGCTGAATATGCGGGCTATGCCGATGTCGAGTTCATCGACGTCTGGGAAAACCGCGAGGCCGGCGCTCAATACGGCATCCGCATGATTCCGACGCAGATTTTCTATGACGCGCAAGGGAAGGAAGTCATGCGCCACGAGGGTTTCCTGCCCCGCGAGGAGATCGATCGTCAGTTCGAAACGCTTGGCGTGAAGCTGCCGGTGAAAGCCCCATGATCGATGTCGCCGTGCTCGAACAACAGTTTGCCGAGATGGTTGCCGGCGCCGGCTGGCTGGCTCCCGCCGCGGCTTTCGGCGGCGGCCTGCTGACGGCCCTGAATCCCTGCGTTCTCGCCACCGTGCCCCTGATGATCGGGGTCGTCGGCGGATACGCGACCGAAAAAGGCCACGCCGCCTGGAAACGCGCGGCCCTGTTCAGCCTGCTGTTCGTGATCGGCTTCTCGCTCGAGCTCGCGGTCCTGTTCTCGGTTTCGGCCGCGATCGCGCCGTATCTCTCCGGTTGGGCCTGGAAATACGTGATCGCCGTCGTCTGCGGCCTGCTCGGGGCGCATCTGCTGTTCGATTTCCAGATTCCGGGCGTTTCGGTGACGCCGACCGTGCGCTGGGGCGGCTACATCGGCATTCTTCTCCTCGGGTTCATGTTCGGGCTCGTTTCGATGCCGTGCTCTGGGCCGGTCCTGCTGATGCTGATGAGCCTGATCCCAGAGATCGGCGTCGCGAAAGCGGGAACACTGCTGTTCCTCTATGGAATCGGCCACTCGATGCTGATTCTCGTCGCCGGGGTCTCGGTCGGCACCGTCCAGGCGCTTGCCGATTCCCGCGGCATGAACCGCGCCGTTGCCGCGTTCAAGCGCGTCGCCGGAGTCCTGATCATTGGCGTCGGCCTGTATTTTCTCCGCGGGTGATCCCTGTCGGGGCGTATGAACATTCTGTGGGGGGCGGGTTTCAAGCCCGCCCGGGGAGGCAATGATGGGTAAGTCGGTGAAGTTCGAAGATCCAGAGGTCGTTCGTGAGCGTGTGAGATCCGGCTACGCGAAAGTCGCGGTCGGAGCCTCGGGCTCGTGCTGCGGGACGGCCTCCTCCTCCTCCTCCGGAGGCGGTTGCTGCGGTTCCGCCGCCCCCGAAAAGCTGGCGCGCGATCTGGGCTACGACGAGGCCGAGCTGGCTGTTCTGCCCGAAGGGGCCAATATGGGCCTTTCCTGCGGAAATCCTGCCGCCATCGCGGCCCTGAAGCCGGGCGAGACGGTTCTCGACCTGGGAAGCGGCGGCGGCTTCGACGTGTTCGTCGCCGGGCGCAGGGTGGGGGAGAAGGGCCACGTCATCGGGGTCGACATGACGCCCGAGATGCTCGCAAAGGCCAGAAAAAATATTGCTTCATATACAAAAAACACCGGCCTCTCCAACGTCGAGTTCCGGCTCGGCGAGATCGAGCATCTGCCCGTGGCCGACGCGTCGGTCGACGTCGTGATCTCCAACTGCGTGCTGAACCTGTCGCCCGACAAACCGCAGGTCTGGCGGGATATCGCCCGCGTCCTCCGTCCGGGCGGCCGCGCCGCGATTTCCGACATCGCTCTCGTGCAGCCCCTGCCCGAATCCCTCGCAAGCTCCATCGCCGCCCTCGTCGGCTGTATCGCCGGCGCCATCGAACTCCGCGAAACCGAGCGGCTGATCCGCGAGGCCGGCCTCGAGACCGTCGAGATCGTCCAGAAACCCCAGGCGATCGCGGCGATGACGGACGGCAACGACCCGCTGTTCCGCGAGGTCCTGGCCGCCCTGCCTGCCGGTACGACGCTCACGGACTACGTGACCAGCGTTGTGATCACGGCCCGAAGGCCGGCCTGAAGACGCAATGAACGGATTTTCTCCTCCGGTTCGCGGTCTGGGAGCCGGGATTCACCCTTTCCTGGCCATTCTGCCGGGAGCGCTGGGTTGTCCGGCCCTGGACCTGATCGGATCGGACCGGATTCCCGGGGCGAAAGTCCTGGAGAGCGCCAGGGTGAGCCTCGTGGCGAAAAAGGGCTATTGCTGGATCGACGACGAGGCCCCCTGCATCGTTCTCACGCTCGAACATTACACGTCCGGGAGCGATCTCGATCTGTATCTCGACCTGCTCCATGAGGCGACGCATATCCGGCAGGTGATGGAGGGGCGTGACGTATGGGACGAGACCGTTCCCTATCATCGGCGGCTCACCGAGATCGAAGGCTATGCGGTCGCCGTTTCCGAGTGTCGCCGGCTTGGCCTCGATCCACGGGAGATTCGCGCGCATTGTGCGAATCCATGGATGACCTCTTCCCAGGTGACCGAGTTGCTGGCGGGCATCGATGCGTTCATGGCCGAGCGGGATCGCCTGCGTGAACACAAAATGCGAAAACAGTCACGTGAAACAAGCGATGCGCCGCACGAGCCACGGAGAGCCTGTCGGCGAAGCCGCGCATGACGCTGCTCGTTCCGGAGATCCTTCGGAAGCACGGCCTCACGGTTCCGAAAAAACGCCGGGACTACGGGCTGGAAGAGGAACCTGTGATTCGCGCCGTCATCGACGAGCTCGCCGCGGCAGTCGATGAGGTGCTGGCGAAGTCTGAGTTTCGGACGCCTGCGGACGGAAAAATATATGACGCTATATAAAAATCAAGTCGAGTGGCGCGGGAACCACCTGGGCTACGCCTGGTGCCGAAACAGCGTGAGTATGGAGTTTTCCGCCCTGCCGGACCTTCATGGCCTGCCCGGTGTGATGAACCCTGAGGATGCGTTCATCGCCTCGTCGAATACGTGTTATTCCATGATGGTCCTCTGGGCCGCCGAGCGCTTCAAACTCGACCTGGTGTCGCTGGAATGCCGCGCGGAAGGCGAGGTCGAGGAGTTCCTGGACCGGATGTCATGGTTCAGGAAGATCATGCTGTATCCGAAAATCGTCGTCAGGGGCAAATCCGCGGAATACGTCCAGCGGGCCTTGGACATGGCGATGAAATACTCGACGATCAACCAGTCCCTCAAGTCCGAGATCGTCATCCAATGAATCCTTCGGCGTCTGAAGTTTGAAATATTGATGAATATGGAGCACCAGCGATGAGCGAAAACATCACCCGGAAACTCTCCTTTCTCGACCGGTATCTCACGCTTTGGATCTTCGCGGCGATGGCGGCCGGCGTCGGGATGGGGTATTTCATTCCCGGCATCGAGAACTTCATCAACCGGTTCCAGGTCGGCACGACGAATATACCTATCGCTATAGGCCTGATCCTCATGATGTACCCGCCCCTCGCGAAGGTGAAATACGAGGAGCTCGGGGACGTGTTCAGGGACACGAAGGTGCTCGCGCTGTCCCTGGTGCAGAACTGGATCATCGGGCCGTTCCTGATGTTCTTCCTGGCGATTGCCTTCCTGCGCGACCAGCCCGAATACATGACCGGCCTCATCCTGATCGGCCTCGCGCGGTGCATCGCGATGGTCATCGTCTGGAACGACCTCGCGAAGGGGGACACCGAATACTGCGCCGGCCTCGTCGCGTTCAACAGCGTCTTCCAGGTGCTGTTCTTCAGCGTCTACGCCTGGTTCTTCATCACCGTCCTGCCGCCGTATTTCGGCCTGCAAGGCCTGGCCGTGAACGTGACGATGGGCCAGATCGCCGAGAGCGTCTTCATCTACCTCGGAATCCCCTTCCTGGCCGGCGTCTCGACGCGGTTCCTCCTCGTGAAGGCGAAGGGGAAGGAATGGTACCACACCGAATTCATCCCGCGCATCAGCCCTATCACGCTCGTCTCCCTGCTGTTCACCATCGTCGTGATGTTCAGCCTGAAGGGTAACCTGATCGTGCGTATCCCGATGGATGTCGTGCGCATCGCGATCCCCCTGCTGATCTACTTCGTCGTGATGTTCCTCGTCAGCTTCGTGATCGCCGCGAAGCTCGGCGCTTCCTACGGGAAAACCGCGACGCTTTCCTTCACGGCGGCCAGCAACAACTTCGAGCTCGCGATCGCCGTGGCCGTCGCCGTGTTCACGATCAACCACGGAGCGGCCTTCGCGGCCGTCATCGGCCCCCTCGTCGAGGTGCCCGCACTCATCGGCCTCGTGAACGTCTCGTTCTGGCTCCGCGACCGATTCTTCCCCGATCTGCCGAAGATTTCCTGAGCGTTCGACGAACGGCCGGCCCGATCGTCCCTTTGCGGGAAAAGCCGTCGGGCCGGCCGTTGTTTTCCGAAGACGCGTGAGCGCGACGAGCGCGTCAGGGCCTGCCGCTCATTCGAAGGTCCCCTTCACCGTGACCTGGCCTGCCCGGAGCATCACCCGGCCCTTCGCCAGCACGGTATCGATCTTCAGGCTGTCCCGCTCGAGCAGGACGATGTCGGCGTCCGCCCCGTCGCGCAGGACGCCCTTGCCGGACAGCTTGAGGTGCGCCGCCGGGTTGGCGGTGATCGTGCGCAGGGCCGTCGAAAGATCGACGTGTTCTTCGCGCACCGCGTCGCGCACTTCCTCGAACAGGGACCTGCACGTCGCGACGGTCAGTCCGCGCAGGCGGCCGGCGGCGTCGAACGAGGGCAGGCTGCCCTGCGCATCCGACGAAAAGGTGATACGCGAGGGATCGACACCCCGCTGGAGCAGGATTTTCAGCGCGCGGCTGCACTTGACCTCGCCCTCGGCCAGGAATTGCTGGGTGGTGCTGGTGGTGAAATCGACGAGGCCGCCCCGAAGGGCGTGGGAAATGCTCTTTTCGAACAGCGCCGGGTTCCTGTTCATGTGGGTGGGCAGGAACTGCGTGATGGGAATCTCGGTGGTGGATGCGATCTCATCGAGGTACGCCAGCATCCGTGGGCCGTCGCCGAGGTGGATGTTGACGATCCCCGCCTTGCCCGTCAGAAGCCCGGCGACGCGTGCGGCCGCTGCGACTTTGGCGATCTCGGAGACGGTCGGCTGTGACGACCGATGGTCCGAGACGGCGATCTCGCCCACGCCGATGACCTTGTCGATGAGGACCATGTCATCCTCTATACTGTTGCAGATAGTATGAACCGGCACCTGGTAGGAACCGGTGTAGACGAAGGCGGTCACGCCTTCCTCCTCGAGCGACCTGGCCTTGGCCAGAAGGGTCCGCGACGAGCGGGAGAAACCGTCGGTTCCCAGACATCCGACCACCGTGGTGACGCCGGCCGTCGTGAGGTCGGACAGCCCGATCTCCGGCGTGCGCGTCTTCCAGCCGCCTTCGCCGCCAGCGCCGGCGAGGTGGACATGGCAGTCGATGAACCCCGGAACGACGAGCCTGCCGGCCGCATCGATCACCTCGACCGTTCCGAGCCCGGCCGGAACGGGGATGCGCCTGCCGATGGCGACGATCTTCCCGGCGGCGATCAGCACGTCCTGCTGACCGATATACTCAGGTGTATAGATTTCTCCGCCGCGGATCAGGGTCACGAGGGGCGCAGTGCCGCTGGATTGGCTGGGTGCTTGCTGGATGCCGGTCCGGGGTGTCGACGGGATCTCTGACCCCGTTGGAATCGCGGAAGAAACCATCGGCCGGCGGTCGATATCCATGTGCATCGAGACGACGGTGAAGGATGAGGGAGATACCCAGCCGCCCCATGTCTGGGCGGTCTTGCGGAACCTCACGAAGACGAACGATCCGGCTGGGTGCGCCCGCGCGTCGACGGACGTCGCGCGGCTGCTGATCAGGTCGCGCATGACGATCGTGGTCGCATAGGGATTTTCGCGCTCGTCATCCGGCGTTCGCTTCGCGGAGAAAACGTCGTCGGAAGGGGGGACCGTTTCTATTGCCGGCTCAATCCGGGGCTTGCTCGATACGACGGTACCATTGGCCGGATTCCAGGAGTCGCCCGAGGTGAGCAGGGAAACGCGGACATCTTGTGCCCGGAAGGGCTCGCCGACGGTGGAGAAGGTTGCCGAAGCGGTGTCGACGATGAAAACCCCGTGCTCCCCACGCACGATTCCATGGCCACGATGCAGGAAGAGAGCGGTATTCTCGTCGATCCCGAGCCCCCAGCGCATACCTGTGTCCCGCAGGCCGGCGATGAGGCGGCCGAGTCGTCCGCGGATGCTGAAATGCGTGTCGGTGAGCATATCGGGCGGCAGCAGGCCGAGGCCCTGCAGGTAGACGCTGTTGCCCGGGAAACGTGCCCGAACCTCGCGCTTCGGGGTGACCTGTGCGAGGTCGATTTTTTCGAGCTGCCCGCGGACGATCGTTGGCCCGCTCTCGCCCCAACCATACATCGGATTGGCAAGCACGTGCGTTCCTGCGCTGGTACCCATGACGACCCCGCCACGCCGGTAGACCCCGCGGATGGCCTCGAGAACGCGGGAGGCAGTTCCGTCGCGCCGAAGAAGGCAGATAGCATGGCATCCCTGGTCGCCGCCCAGCAGGAAGATGACCTGACACGATTCGACGAGGGCGGCGATCTGCGGGTCTTCCGCCGCGTTGTCCTTCCGGAAAACGGTGTCCTGGGTCACCGGAATGAGCACGGGCTCAAAGCCCGCGTTCGTCAGCCAGATGCGGTATCCCGGATCCTCGTGATGCTTGTCGGGAGCCTTTCGCTCGAACGCCGTCCGAGCCTCGGCCAGATCGGTGAACGAGGATGGGACGATAGCCACGCGAGGCCTGTCCTGGCCCTTCTTTGCACAC
>JAGOCE010000226.1 GCA_017998915.1 Candidatus Ozemibacteraceae bacterium | reverse complement strand
GAAAGGTGCCTGGGACATCCGGGGAAATCCGGGGAATCGCGATTTGAGCCGAGAGGAAGACGTGACGTCGTTCATCCGAAACCCGCCCCCCTGCTGGTGCAGCGACGCCACGGTAGAGGGTGGCGACAAGTTCCGATGGAAGAAAACGTTGACGGCCGGCGACTGGAAAAAGGTGGAAGAAGCCGCCGGGCTCGGAAAGATAACGAGCATCTCCGGTTTCGAGCGTGGCCCTTCCGGCCGCCTGTTCAAACTGACCCTGACCGGAGAAACCGGATCAAAAACCGTCATGAAGGAGCTCGCCATCCGCAAACTCTTCGGAGGGCTGAGAAGCGCATGCTTCATCGCGGAATGGAAACGCAATGACCGCGGCTTCATCGAGGGCGCCGAGATTGCCGGCGCCGGATGGGGGCATGGGGTCGGGATGTGCCAGACAGGAGCACAGTCGATGGCCAAAGCCGGGAAATCATTCGAGCAGATTCTCAGTCATTATTTTCCCGGGGCAACAATCGAAAATGCCTACTGATCAGCATACGGAAAAGCCGTCCATCTGCCGACAATGTATGACGAACTTGGAATCAAGGGGGAAACCAATGAACTATCAGAAATTTGTGTTGATCTTCGTTGCTCTTGCGTTGTTCCTGCTCCCCGGAGCACTCACCGGATGCGGGGCGGATAATGAATATCTCGGAGAGAGTCACAATACCATCGGCCCCGGGGCTCTCAGCAGCTTCGATGCCTCGCATACAGCCAGTATTCGCTAGTTATCACAAATCAGATAACGAATCTTGCGGAATGGAAACCACCGGTTCGCTCTGAGCTTGTCGAAGGGCAAGAACACTCGTAACTTCGACAGGCTCAGAACGAACGGAAACGAGAAATTTGCTTACGGTTTCTTCTTCAGGAATATCACCTGATCGTGCGCTTCTGGTTCGTTGAACCACCGGCAAAGTGGCCTTTGAAAATCATACTGAGAACAAGACTGGCACCATTGCGGGTGAGGATTTCGCCAACCGTTGCCTTGAGTCTGGCGATGCTTTGAGGGAGCTTGTCGAATGAACCACCCTGGCTGGGGAGAACGATATTCAGGCGTTTCGCCTCGGCCAGACGGTATTCACGGCGCTGAGCCATTTTCGCGAGCGGCCCGGAGAACAGCGCGAGCTTCGCGGATTTTTTCTGAAACACAAGGGGGGCTTCCGTCAGCGGAGGGGAAGTAACGGTCGGAGCCGGCGCGAATGTTCCCTCCTTGGCATCTTCCGGAGCAACCGGCTTGGCTGTAGCAATCTCGACTGTGGGCTCGACAGCAGGGGGTTCCTTCTTCATGGCAGGCGTCTCTGACGTTTCTTGCGCGGGGGTCTGACGGATGATCTGGGACTTTGCCGGCTCGGTGGGCACAACGTCCTGAGGTTTTGTCGCGGCGATCTGAACCGGCTCTTCCTGGGCATGGATTTTCAGCCAGCATTCGCGCACCTTGTCGGACAATTTCCGGTTGCCGGCAGGAAGGGGTTCTTCCTTCACCGTCTCGGACACTTCGGCGACAGGCGCTGTCTCGACAGCTGAAACGCTGGCCTCATGAGCGACAACCGGCTTTTCTTCAACGGCAGGTTTTGCCTCTTCAACGGAAGGTGCAGTTTCTTCGACGACAGGCTCGGTCTTCTCGACGACAGGTTTCTGCTCGACCGGAATCTGACGAACGATCGTGGCTTCCCTGCGAAGTTCAACGGCGGAAGCCGGGACTTCTTTCGGCGTTTCCGTTACGGGAGCGGAAGAGATGACGCGCTCATCGGCTTCCCCGGAGACCGTAGCTGATTCACCATGGATTTTCAGCCAGTAGTCGCGAATCCTGCCCGAAATTTTCGGTTTTCGCCCGGTTCGGCGATCATCGGCCTTCAGGTTCTTGTCTTCTACGACAGCCCGGGGCTCTTCGCGAACGGTCACCGGCGCGGCTTCTTCGATAACCGGAGCAGTCCGTTCCTCGACATCCGCTGGAGCAAAATCCATTTTTGGAAGTTCACTGACAGGCGTCGGCGAACTCTCCGTCACTTCCGGTTCGATCGCATCGCCTTCGAGCCGTGCAGCCGGCACATTGGCGGCACATGCAGGCATGGCAGCCGTTACGACAAAAACGGCAATACAACAAAGGATGCTCCAGAAGACAAATCTGCGAACGCTTTTCATTCTTCCTCCAGCCGATCGGTGGTAATTTTCTTTGGTGTGCCCGAGCATAGAAACTGCTCACTGACTGAGGGCACAAGTGTATCACATCTCTGCACCGCATCCAAGGCACGGTCGGGCTTCTCAATGCACACGAAAGGAATTTTTTTGCCAAAATTAATCATATATTTTTTATTAATGATTATTTATAAGCTATATAATTAATATTCTGATAGATTTCGCGCGTCTTTTTTTGTGGTAGAATGGGTTCCTGAATATGCCCAAAACTCAGAACCAACGATATTTTCTCACGACCTTCGGGTGTCAGATGAACCAAGCTGACGCTCAACGGATTCGCGGCATGCTCGCGGGCATCGGATACACGGAAGCCGCTTCCGAAGAGGACGCGGATCTCATCCTGTTCAACACCTGCTGCGTGCGGGAACATGCGGAACAGCGTCTCATCAGCCGCATCCAGGCGCTGCAACGGTTGAAAAAAAGCAACCGGGAGCTCCTCATCGGCATTGCGGGCTGCGTGGCTCAGGCAAAGAAAGACCGCCTGTTCGACCTCCTTCCCCATGTCGATCTCGTGTTTGGCCCAAACGACATTCCGAGTCTTCCCCTTCTGCTCCAACATGCACGGACCCGGAAAGCGACTGGCGCTTTTGCGGCCATCGGCGGGTTCGATGGCGAACAAGCCGACGGCATCATCCTCGAGAAGCCCTTTTCGGCACTGGTGAACATCATCAGGGGGTGCACGAACTTCTGCTCCTACTGCATCGTTCCCCATGTGCGTGGCCCTGAGGTTTCGCGGCCCCTCCCCGAGCTCGTCGACTTCATAACCGAACTTGCCGGGAAGGGAGTCGTCGAAGTCACGCTGCTCGGTCAGAACGTAAACGCCTATGGGAAAGACATCGGGTTGGAAGAAGGGTTCATCACGCTTCTCGAACGCGTGGAACAGATTCCGGGAATCCGGTGGATACGATTCCTGACCTCCCATCCGCGCGATTTTTCCTTCCAGGCCGTCGACCGGATGTCACGACTCGGAAAACTCTGCGAGATGTTTCATCTCCCCGCCCAGGCCGGGTCGGACCGCATTCTTCAACTCATGAACCGCGGCTATACCCGAAGACGGTATCTCGATCTCATCGAGCGCGTGCGCCAAGCCATACCCGGGGTATGTATAACAACGGATTTAATATGCGGCTTTCCCACGGAGACCGAAGCCGAGTTCGAGGAAACCCTATCGCTCGTTCGTGAAGTTCGTTACGAGTCTGCGTATACGTATTACTACTCCCCTCGCGAGGGCACCCCGGCGGCCTCGATGAAAGGGATGCTCCCCGAAGACGAGCGCAAGGCACGGCTTTCCCGCCTGATCGAGGTTCAGAACGCCATTTCCGAGGAGGAAAGCGCGAAACAGGTCAACCGCACGCTCGAGGTGCTGGTCGACGGAAGCTCCGAGCGCACGCCCGGCCATCTCCTGGGGAAAACGCGAACCGGTCGGGTCGTCGATTTCGCCGGCACTCCCGACCTGATCGGGCGTTTCGTCCAGGTGAAGGTCGATCGGGCGCGCCTCTGGACGATGTCCGGCACCCTGGCCTGACGGCAGCTCCGCATGTCGCTTCTCCTTCACACCTGTTGCGGTCCCTGTCTGAGCGGGGCCTGGCCGCACCTGAAACGCGAAGGCATTTCCGACATCGTCCTGTTCTGGGAAAACCCCAATATCCACCCGTATGTCGAGTATCACTCGAGGTTCGAATCGTTCAAAAAGATGGCGGTCACCCTCGGCGCCGAGATCCGCTGGGGCGACGCATCGTATGGCCTTGAACGGTTTCTCGCGGCTCTCGGGGGTGAATACGGCCCATCCCGCTGCGCCGTCTGTTTTCGCCTGCGCCTGAACGCCTCAGCCGCCCGGGCCCGGCAGGACGGTTTCGAAGCGTTTTCCACCACCCTGCTCATCAGCCCCTACCAGGACCACGACCTGCTGGTCTCGATCGGCCACGAAGCCGGCCGCGAACACGGCGTCGCCTTCGTCGACACCGATCTGCGCCCGGCGTTTTCAGCCACCCATGCCGGAGCCCGCGAGAACGAATTGTATCGGCAGAAATATTGCGGCTGCATCTTCAGCGAACGTGACCGCTTCGCCCAAAAACTGCGCCTGGCCTTCTGATCCGAGGCAACCGCACCAGGTTTCACAATCGCACGAATACCACCCGCTCGCCCTGAGCCTGTCGAAGAGGGCGAGAGCTTCTCGCCCTTCGAGGGGCTCAGCACGAACGGAAACGAGAAATAGTCGTTTGTCATGCAAAAATCAAGAAGGGACGGATCGCGAGCAGGTCAAAAGAACCGGCGGGCGAGGAATCCGAGGCCGTCGGCTGCCGAGCCGAACTCGGATCGCGGCCTGGAGCCGCCCGGGCCGGTTCCAAGATCAGCTCCCGTGCCGATCCAGGCGAACAGGGTCAGGTCGGAGTTGTCACCGGTATTGAAGATGATTTTCGGCTGACAGAGCATCGAGCCATCGCCGGCATTCACGAGGGCACTCACGTTGAGCCGAACCAGCGGATGCGGTTCCTGGTCGTACGTTCCCAGCAGGTATCTGCGGCCGCCGAGGTAGCTCCAGCCCTCTTGGAAGGGGGCTTCGCCAGCCAGGGCAGGAAGCTCCCCAGGATTGTCGACTCCGAAATCCTGGTAGAATCCGGCCAGTCCGACCCGCGTCAGCGGCCTGATCTGACGCTCCACGCCGGCGATCAGCGAGCGGGCGTATCCCCGGGGACCGGCCCGGCGACGATCGGTTTCCGGACGTCGCGAAAAGACGGCGACCTCACCCCAGAGATTCCAACCCCGCTTCTCCCCTTCCCAGCCGACGCCCAACATCTCCCGTTGCCGGAACCGGCCCGCGATGCCCTCGAGATCGATGCCGGAAAGCGTCCGGCGAAGGCGCCCCAGCACGGCCCGGTTCTCCTCAGAGCGGGCGGGAACGACGATCAGCTCAGCCTCGCCGGTCGAGCCGGATCGGGTGCGCAGGCGCAGGGCATCGATACCCGGCTTGAAGGAGGCGTCGAGATGCCCCGGAGAAAACGGGGCCAGGACATCAAGGATTCCGACAAAATGGCTCGTTCCGAGACTGACGGGTTGTCGCCCCAGATCGACATCGAAGCTCCCCGCGCGCCACGTGGCCTGAAACCGTTCGACCGTTCCGGCCACAAGGCTCCTGGCGGTCCGCCTGAACTCTCCCCGGGTGTTCCAGACGTTCGGCAGCGTCTCTGCGCCGGGGTGGCCGACCGGATCCGCTCCCGCCACAGCCTCGCCCGATGCCGGCGTCTGGCCATGCCATGTACCGGCGATCTCATACCCGAACCGATACCGGACCTTTCCGTCATCTCCGGCGGCCGACCAGCGAAGCAGTTCCTGCAGCATCAGCCGGTCTCGCGGCTGTTCCGGCCACCGCATGAACGCTCCGTCCGTGAGGCGCCGTCCCTGGGAGATCGTCCGCCAGGCCCATGTCTGCTCGATGCCGCCGGCACAGACAATCGACGGTGCAACCGCCAAGGAAAACAACGATAATATCGTGCATATTATTATAATATTGATATTATAACTATAGACTTTCATCTTCCTCTTACCGTCGGCGTCTCCGGTTCGGGGCGGCGTTCGTCCGACTCGATCCTGCCGTCGCGCAGCCGGACCACGCGCCGTGCGGTATCGATGACGCGAGGGTCGTGCGAACTGAACAGGAAGGTGACGCCTTGTTCCTCGTTGAGTCGTTTCATCAGTTCGAGCAGAGCCACGGCGTTTTCCGAGTCGAGATTGGCGGTGGGCTCATCCGCCAGGATGACGCGCGGCCGCCCGACCATGGCCCGGGCGACGGCGACCCGCTGCTGCTGACCGCCGCTCAACTGGGGCGGAAACCGGTCTTCCATCCCCTTCAAACCGAGCTCTTCCAGCAAAGGGAGAATGCGAGACGCATGTTCGGCCTCGCCAATTCCCTGGATCTGAAGGATGAACTGGACGTTTTCATACACCGTCAGCACGGGAATCAGGTTGTAGGCCTGGAAAACAAAGCCGATCCGGCGAAGCCGCAGCTCGGTCAGCTCCGCTTCCGACATCACGTGGAGGGGCTGATCTCCCACGAAGATCTCCCCGGTGTCGGGCCGGTCGAGGCCGCCCACCAGGTTCAGCAGGGTCGTCTTGCCGCTGCCCGACGGGCCGGCGACGACGGTGAACTCGCCCTCCTCGAGCGTCAGGTCGAGGGCATCGATGGCCTGCACCACTGCAGCCGTTTCCCTGTATCGTTTCGAAACCTGCCTGACCCGGATGCAGCTCATGGGGCGACTCCTTTCAAAACGTGCGCATGGCCTGCGCGGGCCTGATCTGCAGCGCCTTGCGCGCCGGGTACAGCGAGGCGAGCACCGCGATCGCAAGCATGCCGACGTTGAACCAGAAGGCCGAGACATGGTCCCAGCCGCCGTATATGATCGGATCGATGAGCATGCCAGCCACTT